>JAEWWC010000051.1 GCA_023396555.1 Bacillota bacterium | reverse complement strand
TGATTTGTCATTATTATACTCCTTGAAAATATCTTTTCCGACGGAAGCAAAAAAATGCAAGTGATGTTCAAAGTACAAAAAACGACGCTTGGGCGATGGGAATGAAGGGGATGGCGTACCCGGATATTTTTCGCGCTTTCGAAGTCTGTTTATAGCGAATCGTGGGGGAAGTTGAAAATAATACGAAAACCTGGGGATTCTATTTGTATATTTTCGTATTTTGCTTAAGGTGGCGGTGAAGTCGTTGTTCTGGACCAATACGGTGTGGTATGTGCTGCTGGGGCTGGTGACCGTGGTTCAGGTCGCTTTTACGCTGCGGCGTGCGGAAAACCGCAGACAGGCTGCTGCTTTATACATTACGCTGCTGGGCATGACGCTGTGGCTGGAGACTTTTCTGCTGATCGTTTTCAAGTCATATGCATATTATCCGGGAATCATCACGGACCCGGCCCACGCCTATGACGACATACTGGCAGGCAACCTGTTCTCCCAGTTCTCCATTGCCGCATCGATGCTGATGGTAGCGGTGCTGCGGCTGAAATTCCGCTGGTGTGTGGCGCTGGCGTTGGCATACGGCGTTGTTGAGGAGTTGTTTCTGGCGCTGGGCATTTACGAGCATTACTGGTATCGGACGTATTTTACCGTGGTGCTGCTGCCTTTTGCGTTCTTGCTGGCGCGGAAGATGCATGACAGGCTGAGAGAGGGCCTTAAACCTATTTATTATTATGGCTATGTGTTTTTTGCGCTGTTCGCGCTCGACGTGATCACTTTGAACTGGATTTTGATGCTGGCCGAGGTGGAGACGATGAGTGACACGCTGCTGGCCGATCCCCATATCAGCCGGTACGGAGTCAACGTGCTGCAGCATGTCATACTGGCGTCATCGCTGATGCTGGCATACTTTTCAGGCGTCCGGTGGAGGTGGAAAGCGCTTGTCATGCTGGCGTTGGAGGTCGGGTATTTCGTGCTATATAGAAATGGCATCATTATCATCCGGCACGGTTGGTTCCTGCCGGTGTCCGCTGCCGTCATATTATGGATATACGCGTCCATCGCACTGATGGACAGACTCTACGGTCTGGGTACACCCACGCTCAAGCTTTACCGCTCCCGCAAATGACGGTTACTTCAACGCTTCGAACGGAAGCCCGAATATGAACGCCGTGGCCAGCCCCAGCACAACCGATATAGGCCACGCGAGCAGCGGCTTTTTATAATGCAGCCGTATCATGATAAAAGAACCCACCAGCAGCCCAAATGACCATAGAACGCTCCAGCCGTGGTCATAGTGGAATGTGTCGAGCATCACGCTTACGAATTCAAAAAGCGTGTTGACAGCAGCCCAAGCCAGTATGTACAGCGCCTTTTTGTAAAATGTCGACGGCCAGTATGTGAGGTACAGTATGATGATGGACGGAAAAAGGAAAAATGCCGCAATGATATCCATCGTCGTGTGGTTGAAGAAGCTGTCGTACAGCCACAGCGTGTGGTCATGAAACACAAAGTTGTACGCGAGATCGCCGATGATCGCATAGAGTATTGTGGGGTAGTATTCCCGCCATCTGCGCCACGCGCCCCATTTCCAGCAAGCCGCGGCATAAAGAAGAATCAATGTGATTGTGACCATACTGCCGCCTTTTCAAGAATTCATATAATTATAGTCTGACCTGCCGGACGCACCTTTATTATGGAAAAATTTAGTCGAGTATGGAGCGACGCACTGCAGCCGCTTAAAAAAAGTCGAACTGCGCCAGAAAACAATAGCCATGCAGCTTAATTTAAAGTATAATGACGAAAAATAGCCGTTATTCAAGCAAAGCATAATGCCATATTTCTTTATTAGTGCAAATTGTATTTTTGTTGCCTGAATACGCGGATTCTTTAAGGAGGGTTTTTATGGGTATTGACGGATCTCAAATCCAGATCGTCATTGCGATTGTCGTCTATGTGGCGCTCATGATCGGCATCGGCATCGTGTACTTCAAACGCAACAAAGGCGCAGACGATTACTTCCTGGGCGGGCGTAAGCTGGGGCCTTGGGTGTGCGCGATGAGCGCCGAAGCGTCGGACATGTCCGGCTGGCTGTTGATGGGCCTGCCCGGCGTGGCATACGCGATTGGCATCGGCGAGGCTTTTTGGACGGCGGTGGGTCTGGCACTGGGTACATACCTGAACTGGCTGCTGGTTGCACGGCGGCTGCGCAATTATACCAAGGTGGCAAAGGACTCGATCACGCTTCCCGACTTTTTCTCCAACCGCTTTCATGACAAGCACAAGCTGCTGATGATATTCTCCGGCCTGTTCATCGTCGTGTTCTTCACGATATACACGGCCACGGGCTTCCAGGCAGCAGGCACGCTGTTCCAGAGCATATTCGGGCTGGATGAGGCCGGATACGTATGGTGCGTGTTATTGAGTGCGCTGGTCATCGTGCTGTATACCGCCATTGGCGGCTTCCTCGCGGAGAGCGTGACGGACCTGATACAGGGCATCATGATGTTCTTCGCGCTGGTCATCGTACTGGTGGTAGGCGTTATCGTCGTGGGCGGCTTCGGACAGATGGGTGAAAACCTGTCCGGCATGGGTGGCTTCTTCAACGTCATGGGTGTTCAGAAGGATGGCGCGTTTGCAGCGTATTCCGCTTTGGATATCATATCCAACCTTGCGTGGGGCCTCGGATACTTCGGCATGCCGCACGTTCTTCTGCGCTTCATGGCGATCCGCTCCTCGAAGGAACTCACGCGTTCGCGCCGCATCGCAACTGTCTGGGTTGTGATCTCGCTGTTCGCGGCGGTTATGATCGGCGTTGTGGGCCGTGCGCTGCTGGGCGGCTCGCTGCTGGAAGGCAACATGCAGGAAACCGTGTTCATCCAGATGGCGGTGAAGCTCATGCCCGCGGTCGTTGCCGGCATCATGCTCTCGGGCATACTGGCCGCGACGATGAGCACGTCGGACTCGCAGCTGCTGATCACGTCGTCCGCAGTGGCCAACAACTTCTACAGAAGCTATGTCCGCAAGAAAGCGTCTGAAAAGGAAGTCATGTGGGTAGGCCGCATTGTCGTCATCATCGTGGCTGTCGTCGCGGTGCTGATGGTGCTGCAAAAGACCACCACGATATTCGGCCTCGTGAAATACGCGTGGGGCGGTTTCGGCGCTGCGTTCGGTCCGGTGATACTGTTCTCGCTGTTCTGGAAGCGCATGAACCTGCCTGGCGCGCTCTGCGGCATGATCACGGGCGGTGCCACGGTCATCATCTGGAAAGAGCTGCTGAACCCGATGGGCGGCATATTCAGCGTTTACGAGCTGCTGCCGGCTTTCATACTTGCGTCTATCGTCATTGTGGTGGTGAGCCTGCTCACCAAGAAGCCTTCCGCCGAGATCGTTGCGGAGTTCGAAACTGCGAAGGCGTATCAGCTGGATTGATAACTGGCTGCGCATAAAGGAAACAAAGCCGGGGTACTTCCGTTTATACGGAAAGCGCCCCGGCTTTTCCA
>JAEWWC010000235.1 GCA_023396555.1 Bacillota bacterium | reverse complement strand
TTCAACAGGACCTCCTGATATTTATTTATCGCTGCTTTTTTATCAGCAGCTTAAGCCCCCGTATCCAGTGTCCGTTGAATATCTCCACCATGCCGTCTATCGCAGGTTTGTCAAAGTCGCCCGTCATTCCGATAGAGCGGAGCGGCATATCCATCACGGTGGCATTCACCATGCGCTCCACATCGTCGCCCTCGTTGGCTTTCATCGACTTAACAGCCATGCGCTTGGCGAAGAACACGAAAACGCGCCCGAGAAGCGTTGCGCGCAACTCAAACACCGGCGTATTGAGATGGAACGGGCGGCCTTTGCGGGGCTGACGGATGGATTTGCCCAGCAACGCGAGAAACTCCGCTTCGGGGATGTCCAGCGTTCCGTCCGTGTGCGGCAGGTTATTGTAGGACGGTGCTGTATCACGGTAATCCGGCACAATACACGATGCGGCATCGATATGCAGCGCTGCACACAGGCGGTTGTCCCGGCTGGACGCGCCGACGAGTATGTCGTAGTCACCCGTTTCCACACACCAGCCTTTTTCAGCGACGTTATACCAGCTGAAAGCATCGCGTCCTAGCACGAGCGCAACAGTTTTCTCCTCCCCCGGCTCCAGCGATACCTTGGCAAAGGCTTTCAGCTCCTTGGGCGCTTTGAACACAGACGGGTTCCGGTGTGCCACATACAGCTGTGCCGTCTCCTTGCCCGCCGCAGTACCTGTATTGCGCACCGTAAACGTGACGGTCAGCGGCTCGCCTTCGCGTATGCTGTCGCTGCTCAATTCGAGGCTCGCGTACTCAAATGTGGTGTAGCTCAGCCCGTGTCCGAACGGAAACAACACGTCCTTGCCCACGGCGTCGTAATAGCGGTAGCCGGTAAAGATGCTCTCGCGATACTGCGTGGTGTATTTGTCGATGGCGTAGTGGCAGTAACACGGCGTGTCGGCCAGCCGCAGCGGAAACGTCTCGGCCAGCTTGCCGGACGGATTCGTGTTGCCTAGCAGCAAGTTCGCCGCCGCCTTGCCACCCTGACAGCCGCTGAGGTACATCAGCAGCACTGCCTTAACGCGCGGCAGCCACGGCATCGTGACCGCGCCGCCGCACTGCAGCACCACCACCACGTTGTCGTTCACGTCTGCCACCGCCTCGATCAGCCGGTTGTGGGACGGCGGCAGGTCCAGCGACGTGCGGTCGAAGCCCTCAGACTCGTAACTGTCCGGTAGGCCCGCAAACACGAACACCGCGTCCTTGCCAGCCGCGACGGAAACCGCTTCGCGTATCATCGCTTCGTCCGGCTCGATGTCTTCGGGCGCATAGCCGTCTGCATAGTCGAAGCGCAGTCCCAATTCCCGCAATGCATCATGTGCGTTGTCCAGCGCAACGGGATTGATCTTGCTGCTGCCCGCCCCCTGATAACGTGGATTCTTCACCATACTGCCCATCACGGCGCAATGCCCGCCGCCCACGTATGGCAGCAGGCCGCCGTTATTCTTGAGCAGCACAGCCGAATCCTCAGCGATGCGCTGCGCGAGATTCAGGTGCGCCGCCGTATCTGCGATAGTCTCGCGCTTTTGCTCTGCGCTTTTCAATATCAGCGTCACCAAGCGCTCGGCATGGGCGTCCAGCGTTTCCTGAGGGATAAGCCCTTTGTCCACCGCATCCAGCACGATGGTGTCGGTGCCCTTGCTGACGCCTGGCATCTCCAGACCCAGACCGTTCCTGTACGACCCAACCACGTCGTTCAGCGCGCCCCAGTCCGTCACGAATACGCCGTCATAGCCCCACTCGCCGCGCGCCACGTCCTCCAGCAGCCATTTATTCTCAGAGCAGTACGTGTCGTTGATCATGTTATACGCAGTCATCACCGTCCACGGTTGGCTCCTCTTTATAGCGGTCTCGAAAGCCTTGAGGTATATCTCCCGCAGCGCCCGCTCGTCTACAACGCTGTTATTGATCAGCCGCGCGGTCTCCTGACTGTTGGCCGCAAAATGCTTGAGGCTCGCGCCCACGCCCCGGCTCTGGACGCCGTCCACCCACGCCGCTGCCATCGCGCCGGAGAGGCACGGGTCTTCCGAGAAGTATTCGAAGCTGCGCCCGCATAAGGGGCTGCGCTTGTGGTTCGTGCCCGGCCCCAGCAGCACCGCGATGTTCTCCGACTGGCACTCGTCCCCCAGCACCGCCCCCATCTCGCGCAGCAACGATTCGTCGAATGAGCAGGCTGTGGCGCACGCCGCGGGATAGCACACGGCGGGCACGCTGTCGCCCAGCCCCAGATGGCTTCCCTCGGTTGTCTGCTTGCGCAGGCCGTGCGGCCCGTCGCACACCATGACGGACGACAGGCCAAATCGCTCCAGCCCCGCCAGATGCCAGAAGTCCCGGCCGGACAGCAGAAGTGCCTTTTCCTCGTTTGTCATGCGGCTCACGATATCTCTTGCTTGGCTCATGCGATTGCTCCTTGCGAGGTATAAGTTGGGAGTACCGGGTGTATTTGGTTATATTATACACCAATATAGGCTGCCATGCCAGACGGAAACCAGCTTTATGCGATTGCCACGGCATCCCTCAAGCTTGTCCCTGTAAGACATGTGAGTACTGTGTATGTATATTCCGTATTGACCGCCGAGAATGCTTTCTCTCGACCAAACAAGAGATACTGGCAAATATAAGCCGATGACCGGACACTATACAGCGGTTCCTGCGGTGTGGCTTTATAAAAGGCTTACTGCTCTATCGCATCAGCCTCGCCGGAGACCATCTGGTCCAGATACAGCTTCGCGCCGGAGTATATAGCCTTCGCGCATTTGTCCTGATACTCTTCGGTCTGCAGCAGCTGTTCCTCACGTTCATTGGAGATAAATCCGCATTCCACCAGCACGCAGGGGCAGCCGCCGGAGCGCAGTATAAAATAGGTCTCCGGGCGGAAGGTGCGTGGGCGCGGCGGTTCCAGCCGGGCATTTAGCTCATCCTGTATCAATTCCGCCAGCTTTTTGCCCTCCTCGGATTCCTCATGGTAAAACGTCACCGGACCGGAACACTGAGTATCATTGAACTTGTTCATGTGGATGGAGATCACGATATCCGCCTCCGCATTTTCGATGATGCTGCGGCGCTTGGCCATGTCCTCATCCTTTGTCCTGCCGAGCGCGTTTTCGTCCGGTCGCGTCATCACAACAGCGATGCCGTTCTTCTCGAACAGGTCTTTGAGCTTGTTCGCGACGATCAGATTCAGCTCGTCTTCACGAACGTTTGTCAGGCGACCGATCGCGCCGCCGTCAAAGCCGCCGTGTCCCGGGTCGATCACCACCGTGAACTTCGCCCGGCTCATTGCCATCCTGTCCCCAGGCAGGAGGCTAAACAGAACGGCTCCAATTATTGCAATCACTAAAAAACAGATGATATAACGTAAAGCGTGCTTCATACCGCATCCTCCGTCGTTATATCATCTATATTATCTTGTTGGCAGCACTATTCGTTTTGGAAGTCCTAAAAAAGCAGCTTGGACGGGTCTGCGTTCAGTCTCAAGGGCTCGGCGCACGGCTCCTCAAACGAAGCGGCGCAGCCGATCATCGCGGCGTTGTCGGTGCAGTAACGAAGCTCCGGCAGATACAGCGTGCAGCCTGCTTTTTCGGCGCGCTCCGCGAACACCCGTCTCAGCGCACCATTGGCGGAAACGCCGCCCGCCACGCCGATTCGGGAAACACCTTCGCGTACAGCAGCTTCAAACGTGTTGTCCGCAAGGAAAGCCACCGCCTCCGCCTGAAAGCTCGCCGCGATATCCGCTTTCTTATAATTTTCGCCCTTCTGTTTCATGTTGTGCATGTGGTTGATGACCGCCGTCTTGAGACCGCTGAACGTGAAGTCCAGATGCGTCTCGCCCTTGAAGCCACGCGGGTACCGGTAGATGGGCTTGCCTTCACGGGCCAACTGCTCCAGCTTGGGGCCGCCGGGATATCCCAATTCCAGTGCGCGCGCCGTTTTATCGAAGGCCTCGCCCACCGCGTCGTCCCGCGTCTTGCCGATCAGGCGGTATTTGCCGTAATCCTCGACGATCACGATATGCGAATGTCCGCCCGACACCACGAGGCAAAGAAACGGCGGCTTCAGCTCCTGATACGACAGATACAGCGAGCATATATGCCCCTGTATATGATGCACGGGTATCAGCGAAATGCCCAGATAATAAGCCAGCGCCTTGGCATACGATACGCCAACGAGCAGCGCGCCCACCAGCCCCGGCCCGTCCGTCACGGCGACAGCATCGAGATCGTCAAAGCTACGTCCAGCCGAACGCAGCGCTTCGTCCACGATGTAGGGCAGCTTCATGATGTGGTTGCGCGACGCGATCTCCGGAACCACGCCGCCATATTTCTCATGCTCCGGCTGTGTATAGACCGCGCTGCCGAGCACCTGCCGCCCCCGCGTCACCGCCGCGGCTGTCTCGTCACACGAGGTCTCTATTGCCAGTATCAGCCTGTCCATGTTATTATCCTTTGGCAATTGTATTCTCCCGCCGTTTGAGTATTGCCAGCCCCACCATCGACGCGGCGTTCAGCGTGATGAATATAGATACGAAGCGGATAATGATGCGCGTTACCAGATCCGAGAAGAACTGTTCGGGTACCATCTGTATCAGCACATCCGTTCTAGGGTCAAGTATCCACAAATCGTTGGTAAAAAACACGTGATGAAAGTTGGTCCAGAACGAAGTGAAATCCAGCGCGGCATATATCGCAATAGCCCCGACGAACACCACGAAGCCGATTGAAACCCGCAGGAACGACCGACACAGCGCTCTCAGCGCCTCTCTGCGCCCGATGAAAAAGGCGGCGGCAATCAGCAGCACGGCGGTGACCAGCGTGATTATTCGCACGTTCCGTGCTCCCAGATACAGCAGCTTCACGTCCACCATGTGGTCCTTCTCGCGCTCGCCAAACACCTCCTGCATCTGCCCCTGAATCTCGGCTTGAATGTCCAGATTGTCGTCCGCGCCGGTGGTGTAGTCCAGCAGCTTATGCGTCACCTTCGTCAGGTCGTCTTCGCTGATGCCGATGCTCTGCGCAGTATCCAGCTTGCTGTACTCGCTTTGAAAAAAACCTGCGTTCACGGCGAACATTTCTATGCTCGCAATTAGCAGCCCCACAATCAGCAGAAGACTGCCCAGCGCCGTGCATATTCCCAACCAGAAGCGCTTGCCATCACTCATCGTTTTCTCCTTAGTTAATTCCCTGTGCTCGTCCGGCTTCACTTTGCCATACGGCAGGATTATATGGTCTGTTCATAAGAATACGAGGCTGCCCTGATGGAACAGCCTCATTACCCTTTATTTAACCCGTTTCAATTCGGCATATTCCTGTTCCGTAAGGAGTTTCGGCATATCGGCACCGCTGATATCCAGCATAAAAAGCCATGTTTCCAGCGGCTTCCGGCCGATCATATCAGGATCGTCAAACACTGTATCGTTAACTGCTGTAACCCGGCCGGCCATCGGCGCATGCACCTCGGATATCGTTTTGACTGTCTCCACTGAGGCGCAAGCTTCACCTTCCGCAACGCCGCGTCCGATTTCCGGCAGTTCAATGTAGACGACATCTCCCGTCATGCCAACACCGGTCAGGCCTACGGCTGCTTTGCCATTATCCAGCCTTACCCACTCATGCCAGGGTGTAAACAACAGTCCGCTCACGCATCATCCTCCCCCTGTGCAACCGCTCAGCCAGCGTTATGCCGGCAAAAACGCCCGACTCTCCGGCAGCACAATATATCGTATGCGTGATATTCTTCGGCTGTTTATGACTTCTTCAGGAACTGTTTGAACCGCTTTCTGAACTGTATCATGTAGATCACAATAGCCGGGACGATCAACAGCATGCTAAGCAAAAACGGAAATTGTGCCCAGATAAACGGCGCGTTCTGAACCGTTTCCAGGCCGACGATCTTGTCCCAGAAATAATCGAGGCCGCCCGTTATGGTGGCAACCGGCCCGATATACCAGCAGAACTTACGCAGCATCTGGTTGGCGTCCGCCTTCATCGCCTTAGGATAGTCATTGTTGAATACCGGCCCCTTGCCCGTGAACGCTGCGTACAACGTAAATAAACCGATAAACACCATAAAAAGCGACATCATACTATTCATATCATTCATGTTTTTTCCCCTGCTCCCTTTATCTTTTGTTGATCTTAGCGCCTTCGGGCGTATCCTTGACCTCATAGCCCAGCGCCATTATCTTATCCCGCAGCGCATCCGCAGCCGCGAAATCTCGGGCTGCCCGGGCTCCCTGCCGCTGCCGCACCAATTCCGTTACTTCTTCGGGTATCGCTTCCTCTTCCGGCACCAGGCTAAGCACATCAAGCACTTTGTCCAGCGCTGCCAGCGCGTCCCCGGCGCTCTTTTTATCGCCGCCGTGTTCAAACGCGAGATTGATATCGCGGATATATTCGAATATCACACCGATGGCTTCCGCCGTGTTCAGGTCATCGTCCATCGCCTGACGGAAACGCTCTTCCAACGCACATGTATCCTTCTCCACATCAACGGTAATCGATCCGCCCGTCTGCTCGATAAACTTTAAGTTGTCACGACAGTTTTTGATGCGTGCCATTGCGGAGGCCGCCTGCATGATGAGCTCCTCCGAGAAGTTGATCGGGTTTCTGTAATGCGCCGACAGCATGAACAGCCGGACGACCTTGAGGTCGTATTTTTGCGCAATGTCACGCACTGTAAAAAAGTTGCCCTTGGATTTGGACATCTTCTCGTTATCCACGTTGATGTAGCCGTTATGCATCCAGTAACGCGCAAACGGCTTGCCCGTAGCCGCTTCCGACTGCGCGATCTCGTTTTCGTGGTGGGGGAATATCAGATCCTGCCCACCGCCATGAATGTCGATCGTCTCGCCGAGATAACGCATGCTCATCGCGCTGCATTCGATATGCCAGCCGGGCCTTCCCTTGCCCCATGGACTGTCCCAACTGTCCTCGCCGGGTTTAGCCGCCTTCCAGAGGGCAAAGTCTTCGGGGTTACGCTTGATCTCTGTCACGTCGATACGAGCGCCCGCTTTGAGATCGTCCAGCGACTGTCCGGATAACTTGCCGTATCCCGAAAAGCTCACCACATCGAAGTATACGTCGCCGTCTGAGACATACGCATGGCCCTTATCGATCAGGCTGCTGACCAGGTTTATTATTTCGCCGATATGCTCGGTTGCTTTGGGATGTACAGTGGCCGGACGGATGCCGAGGCCCTTCGCGTCCTTGTAGTATTCCGTAATAAATCGTTCGCCCAGTTCCTTCAGCGTCACATGCTCCTCGTTCGCTCGGGCAATCATTTTATCGTCCACATCGGTAAAGTTCTGCACAAACGTGACTTCCAGACCAGTATACTCCAGATACCTCCGGAGCGTATCAAAGATAATGAACGGACGCGCGTTGCCAATATGAAAAAAATTGTATACCGTGGGTCCGCAGGCATAAATTTTGGCTTTTCCCTGCTCCACGGGTACAAATTCGTCCTTCCGACGCGTCATCGTATTGAAAAGCTTCAAGGTCTCTCTCCTCTGCCACAATTACTCTATCGGCTCATTATAATATATGCGCATAGTCCCGTCAATTGACAACGGTGCTGGCTAACGCTTAAAGCACGGCTTCAACAGCACTCAAATACATGTCTCCGAAAAAAACGAAGCCCGCCGATATCAGCGGGCCTTTGCAAATTTCACTGTTTAATAATCCTTCTTGATCTTCTTGCGTCTCAGGAACGGCGGGATGTCCAGTTCGTTGCTTGAATCGGCAAAGCTGCCGATCACCGGGCCTTTCCGCTCAGGCCGCACCGGAATGAAGTCGTCCTCCTCCAGGCTCTCCGGCATGCGTATTTCCTCCCGTACCACCGGTTTGGGCTTGCGTACGCCACCACCAAAACCGGTTGCAATCACCGTGATACGCACTTCGTCTTCGAGGCTGTCGTCGGTATCCGCGCCAAAGAATATGTTCGCTTCCGGATCAGCCGCCTGACGGATCAGGTTGGCCGCTTCCTCTATCTCGAGCAGGCTCATCGTGGGATCGCCCGTCACGTTGTACAGTATGCCGCGCGCGCCTTCGATGCTCGTCTCCAGCAGCGGACTTTGTATCGCCTGCTTGGCGGCGTCCATTGTCTTGTTGTCGCCGTAGCCCACGCCGATGCCCATATGTGCCACACCGCGTTCCATCATGACGGTGCGCACATCCGCAAAGTCCAAGTTGACGAGCGCCGGCTTAACGATCAGATCGGTAATGCCCTGTATGCCCTGACGAAGCACATCGTCGGCCACGCGGAAGGCTTCCAGCATCGATGTTCCCTTGCCAATCACCTGCAATAGCTTGTCGTTGGGAATCGTGACGATGGTGTCCACCACCTCGGATAGCACTGAGTGCCCTTCCTTAGCCCGGGTGATCCGCTGCCCGCCTTCAAACATGAAGGGCATCGTGACTACGGCCACCGTCAGTATGTTCTTTTGCCGGGCCAGCTCGGCGATAACAGGAGCCGCACCCGTACCGGTGCCACCGCCCAATCCGGCTGCAACATAGATCAGATTGGCGCCCTCCACGATCTCGGCCAGTTCGTCAATACTCTCTTCCGCAGCGCGTCTGCCCACCGAAGGGTCTCCCCCGACACCGAGACCGCTCGTCAGTTTCTCGCCGATCTGTATTTTATTTTTACACTTGGAGAGCAGCAGCGCCTGCTTGTCCGTATTGATGGCGTAAAACTCCGCGCCGGTAAGTCCGTGCTCGATCATGCGGTTGATAGCGTTATTTCCAGCGCCACCCACACCGATCACTTTGATCTTCGCAATGCTGTCCTGCTCTACATCAATTTCTAATGGCATATTAACCCCCCTTAATACGGACGTCAGTCAAACATCTTATCTGACAACCGTCCAAAAATAGATTTTCCGCCTCGTCCCTCACTTAAAAAATCGCTCTCAAATACATAATCCAGAAGCGCCAGCGCCACATAGTAGTTGGGTGTCGCAAGCTGCGGCGCTTCCACCATCGAAACACGCACTTGCCGCTTGAGATATTTCTGCAGCGCATCCCGCGAACCCTTCATCATGGCAAGCCCGCCACCCGACAGGTATATTCTTGTCCGACGGGCGACGTTTAGCGGACTGTGCTGGAGCGCTTCATAAATCAGCGCGCATATCTGCTCCACCCGGGCATCAACCACTTCGGATATCATGGCATGGCTGTACTTTTCCAGTCTGCCATTCTTTAATTTAGCATAATCATATAACTTCGTGCCATTATTTTCAAGACCAAATGAAAACCGTTTTTTAATCTGCTCAGCGGACTCCACATCCATGTTCATTACAATGGAAAGGTCACTGGCAATGTGCATACCGCCTGCATGCACCGTCTTATTATATACAATTGCATCACCATACACAACCGTCACATTGGTATCGAAATAGCCAATATTCAGTAGTACAGCGCTGCAATCCCGCTCCTCTGTGGGCACCAGAAAAAGGCTTTCCGCCAATACCTCAGGTATAAACGCTCGGACTTTAACATTCAAACCGCTGAGTACATTGTTAACATCACTGATGAAATCGTTGCTGGCAAACACAAAGCTGACCAGACCGCGAAGCTCTCGGGCGCTGCTGCCCACCACGTCGATGTAATGGTTACCGTCATCAAGAACAAAGTACACCGGCGTACTAGACACAATAGTATAGCGGATATCGTCCATCTGCTTTTCTGCATCGTCTATCATGTTTTCAATGTCCTTTTCGGTGACGCGACCGCCGGAAACTTCAGTATACCCTTCACAGCATATGACCTTGCAAAACCCGCCCGGGACGCCAACAAAGACTTCGCGTACACGCTTTTTGGCTTTCCTCTCCGCGATCGTGAGCGCTTTGGCTACTGCTTCCTCCACATTTGAAGGTTTGCGCCACCGGGCGTTTTTTATTCCCTCATATTTTGCTTCACCGGCACCCAATACCTCAAAGCGTCCAATCGATTTCTCGCGCCCGACCACACACATAATCTTGGACGTACCAAATTCGATCGCAGCCGTTACACTCTTCATCCCCGCCGACCGTCCCCTTAACCCATATAATTCACAAAAAATGCATATACATTGCCAATGTTATAATAACACGTCTGTCAAAAATAACAAATACCTTTAAGAGGATTTCTCACGAAAATATGCTTGATCCACTGATGAAACATCAAGTTGTCCACATTCTTTCCCCAATGCCTCTATCTCTTTTATTGAGGTTTTAACCAGATTCATCTTGGCATCCAGCTTGGTATCGTCACCCAGTTCTACCGTCAGCCCGTCCGTCGTCGCAATCACAATATCAGCCGGCAACGTCACATCCAGACTGCCCAGACTTATGCCCGCCGCCTCAGCGGCACCCAGCACCCGCGTCATCACATCCACGCGGAACATATCCCCCGAACACAGCGGCTGCCCCACCTCGAAGGCATCCGCCTGCAACCCGTAAATCATCGGGTGTTCGCTCCCAGTAGACTGCGGCCTCACCTCAAGTATCCAGCCCTCGTCGTCAATGACGATCAATGAACCGTTCTTTTCGATGTAGCCCGCAGGCTGGCGTTCCTCTATCGTGATGATGACCCTATCCGGGTACTCCGGTTCCACACTGACCGGCTTGATTCGGGGATCCCCGGCCATCTTGGCCATCACCGACTGCTTGTCCAGCAAAAAAATGTTCTGGCCGTATTCCAGACCGGAAATATCGACCACCTCATTCGCGTCCAGCGACTGGCAGCCCATCACAGCCACCTCCCGAATGCGGAACACCATATAGGCCACAAAGACCAGCGCTACCAGCAGCAGCACAGCGGATACGGTCAGCAGCGCTCTTTTGCCTTTGTTCAAACAGCCTAATCCTCCCTCCTGATGTCGGCCCCCAACATTCTGAGGTCCGATTCAAATGTCTCATAACCCCGGTCGATGATGCGCGCCTGATCCACGATCGTCGTTCCTTCGGCGCACAGCCCGGCCAGCACCAGCGCTGCACCACCGCGCAGATCCATGGATTTGACCTCTGCGCCGTGCAGTTTTTCGACGCCCTTGATTACAGCCACGTTGTTCTTGGTCACTATATTGGCGCCCATCCGCAGCAGCTCGCCCACGTGTTTGAATCGATTATCAAAAACACTCTCCACGATGATGCTGGTTCCCTTTGCAATGCTGGCGGCGGTACACATCTGCGCCTGCATATCTGTTGGGAAGCTCGGATACGGGCCTGTCTCTATCAGGTGCATCTCCCGGGGCCGCCCCTGCGCCTCAACAGTTACTGCATCGTCGTATACCCTGATCAGCGCTCCCGCTTCGCGAAGCTTGGCGGCGGTCGCGAACAGGTGCTCCGGCACCACGTTCCTGACGGTGATCTTGCCGTTTGTGACGACGGCGGCCACCATGAATGTTCCCGCCACGATCCGGTCGGGGATGCATTTGTACGCAAAGCCGTTCAGCCGCTCCTTGCCCTCAATCAGTATCGTGCTGGTGCCCGCGCCTATAATGTCACCGCCCATCTGGTTGATGACATGCTGCAGTTCCACGATCTCCGGTTCGCGCGCGGCATTATGGATCACCGTTTTGCCGGGCGCCAGTGACGCGGCCATCATCAGGTTTTCCGTCGCGCCCACGCTCGGATAATCCAGATGCACATCGCCGCCCTTCAAACGGCGTCCTTCGCACATGATGTGCCCGCCTGCCTCGGTGACGTTCACCCCCAGGCTTTTCAGGCCGCGCAGGTGCAGATCGATGGGACGGCTGCCGATCTCGCACCCACCCGGATACGTGAAGCGGGCCATGCGGAAACGCGCCAGTATGGGCCCCATCATAAATATAGAAGAACGAATTTCTTTTGCCAGTTTGTCGGGCATTTCCCAACGCTGCGCCCGCCGCGTATCAATGACCAGCCTGTCTTTTTCGTACTCCACATGCGCACCGATATGCTCCAGTATCGAGAGCATATTGTACACATCCGAAATAGCCGGCCAGTTATATACGATCACGGGCTCCTCAGTCAGCAGTGCAGCTGCAAGGACCGGAAGCGCCGCGTTTTTTGCGCCCTGAACGTTCAGCTCGCCCTCAAGCCGCGCTCCCCCGTTAATTATCAGTTTCGCCATGTTGGACCCCCGCATATCAATACATATGATATTTTATGCAGGTTCATCCAAGATGTGTACTCAGGCGGCGCGCGTCTGCCTCGATATGTTGAGCAGCACGCCGATGCAGCCCATAAACATGATCAGCGACGTGCGCCCCGCACTGATGAACGGCAGCACGACGCCGGTAGGGGGAACCATACCGGTGACCACGCCGATGTTGATGAACACCTGAATGGCGATCAGAGCCGTGATGCCGGTAGCCAGCATCATGCCGAACGTGTTGGGCGCGCGCAGCGCGATCCTGACACCGCGCCATATCAGCAGACCAAACACGATCAGCACAAGCAAACCGCCGATGTATCCGAGCTCCTCCACGATGATGGCGAATATGCAGTCGGACTCGCTGTACGGCAGGTACAGAAACTTCTGCCGTGAGTTGCCGAGCCCTAATCCAAACAGCCCCCCGGAGCCGATGGAGTACAGCGACTGTATCAGCTGATAGCTCTCATCCGACGCATGCGCCCACGGATCCAGAAAAGCGAATATCCTGTCCATGCGGTAGTCGGTCGCCACCATGGCCACCGCGCCCCCGGCGATGCCGAGCCCGCCCATAATGCCGAAATGGAGCAGGTTAGCTCCGCCCACCAGCATCATCACGAACATCATCAGCGCCAGTGTCACCACCGCGCTGAAGTTGGGCTGGAAGTACAGCAGCACCGCGGCGATCATCAGCAGTATCAGATATGGCAGCATACCATATTTGAACTGGCGCATCTTATCCTGATTAATGGAGATACCCGCCGACATGAACACGATGATCGCGAACTTCAATACCTCGACGGACTGCAGATCAAGAAAATACAGGTTGACCCAGCGTCGTGAACCGTTGACGGATATTCCGATGCCAGGCACGAACACCAGCACCATCAGCACCAGACCAATACCCATTATGATAAAGCGCAGCTTTAAGAATTTATTATAATCAAAAAACATCGCCGCAATCATGGCTACAAGGCCGATCGCCGCTCCGCTCACCTGCTTCCAGAAATAATAATAGCCGTCATGGTTGGTATTGGCACTGTTCTCCGCCGAATAAAAGCTGGCGCTGAAAACCATCACGATACCGAATAGTACCAGCACGATTGTGAGGACAAGAAGCGTATAGTCAAAGGAGCGTTTGACCATGGTAACCCCCTAGAATGAATTGACGATCTCCTTGAACACCCGTCCTCTCTGTTCAAAATCATCAAACATGTCATAGCTTGCGCACGCCGGCGACAGCAGAACATTCCAGCCTTCCTGCGCCAGTTCCCGGCATTTGCGCACCGCCTCATCAAAACCGCCCGCTGTATGTATATTGGCATAGCCGGCCTTGCGCGCGTCGCTCAATATCTTTTGCTGGGTATCACCGATAGCGACGATGGCCCGTATCTGCCCGCCAAAACCCGCGATCAACGATTCAAAACTGTTTTGTTTGTCATAGCCGCCCAAAATGAGCACTGTCGGACGGGTCATTGCGGCAGCGGCTTTTTCTGTCGCATCAGGGTTGGTGCCCTTGGAGTCGTTGATGTAGCGCACGCCGTCCAGCTCACGCACGAACTCGATGCGATGCTCCACACCCGGAAACGTCATCAGCGTATGCCGTATCACGCGCTCGGGAATGTTGTAACACCGTGCCAGCGCCGTGGCCGCGAGCGCGTTCTCCAGGTTGTGTGCGCCAGGTATCTTCACCTCGTCCGCGCGGCAAATCACATGATCCCCGTCGTCCTCGGCGCTCACGATGTCCCCTTCATCTATAAATACGCCGTCCACCAGCGTAACTTGCCGTGAAAACCAAATAATCTTTGATTTTTGTTTGCCCGCCATTGTGCGCGTGATGGCGTTGTCATAGTTGAGCACACAGAAGTCCCGCGGCGTCTGGTTCTCAAATATCCGCTCCTTGGCCGCCGTATAGTTCTCCATTGTACCATAGCGGTTCAGGTGGTCCTCTGTGATGTTGAGCACCGCACAGGCGTGCGGTACGAACTTCTCAATGGTCTCCAGCTGCAGCGCCGCCGTTTCCGCGACGATGATATCGCCTTTCTTTGTTCTATCCGCCTCCGCCGCGATAGGCACGCCGATGTTGCCCAGCACGAACGTGTTGAAACCGGCGTTCTTGAATATCTCGCCGGTCAGTGCAGTCGTCGTCGTCTTGCCGTTGGTGCCAGTGATGGCTACGAACTCGGCCTGCGCGTACAGATAGCCCAGTTCGATCTCGCCGATAACCTTTTTGCCGTCGCGCTGTGCCTTCACGATGAAGCCGAGATTCGTCGGTACGCCGGGGCTTAGCACCAGCGCATCTGCCGTTTCTGCGACGACGTCAGCATCCTCACCCAGCGCCAGCTCAGCACGTCCTGTAAATTCGTCAAACGCACCAATTGGAAATTTATCAGCCGTTTTGGCGTCGTACAGCACCACGCGTGCGCCCTTGTCCAGCAGCAGCCGCGCGCTCGCCAACCCGCTTTTTGCCATACCGACGACCATCACTTTTTTGCCCAGAAAATTCATATCTCCCCCGTCAATTGACCGACAGTATCGCCACCAGACACAGCAGGACGGTGATCATCATATAAAACGCGACGATCTTGGTCTCCGGAATACCCTTTAATTCAAAATGATGATGGACAGGCGCCATCTTGAAAATGCGTTTGCCTCCGCGCAGCTTGTAGGAACCCACCTGCAGTATGACGGATACCGACGTCAGCACGAACAACAGTCCTGTAATGATGAGCAGCAACTGCAGCCGCGATACGATGGCGATTACCGTGATGGCCGCCCCCAACGCCAGCGAGCCCGTATCCCCCATGAACACCTTGGCCGGATACGTATTGAAGCGCAGGAATCCGAGGCACGCTCCCGTCATCGCCGCCGCGAACACCATCATGTTGCTGATGCCGGACGCGGCCAGATCCTGCCCGATGGCGACATAAAGCGAATACATGCCAAACAATATAACTGTGTAGGCAGCTGTATTGATCATCGTCACGCCAGCCGCCAGCCCGTCGAGTCCGTCGATCAGATTGGTGCTATTGACCATTGCCACCATCACAAAGGCCGTGAACGGCACATACCATGCCCCCAGATCCCATTCCATGCCGCCCGAAAACGGAACGATGATTTTAGAACCGATCACTGGATCGTTATAGGCGAAGAAAGCGACGATAATAGCGATGCCGAGCTGCCCTATGATCTTCTGATAGGCTTTGAGCCCCAGCGAACGTTTCTTGATGATGATGATCAGATCGTCCATCAGGCCGATCAGACCGTAACCCAGAGTCACGCCCAGAGAAAACCAGACGTATTCATAGTTTCCCCACGCAAACAGTATGGTCGCAGCGGACAAGGCGATCAGTATGATGATACCGCCCATCGTCGGCGTCCCTGCCTTGGACAGATGGGTCTGCGGCCCGTCGTCACGAACCTGCTGTCCGAACTTCAGCCGCTTGAGCAGCGGCACGCCGACATATCCCACCGCCAGCGCGATGAAAAACGACGCAAGTACTGCATAGATAATGATATCCATCGCTGTGTTATCTCCCGTATGCATCATTGGTCCATATTTGGTCAATTATCTCCGGCCAGCAGCTCCGCAACGACGACCTTCTCGTCGAAGGGATACTTGACACCGTGAATCTCCTGATATGTTTCGTGCCCCTTACCGGCCAGCACGATGATGTCTTCCGGCTGCGCGCTGTGTATAGCGTAACGGATGGCCTCGCGGCGATTCTCAATGCACCGGTAGGCGCAGTCCGTTTTCTTTATTCCGGCTTCGATCTCGGAAATGATCGTCAGCGGCTCTTCCGTGCGCGGATTATCCGATGTGATCACCACATAGGTGGAGAGCCGTCCGGCGATCTCGCCCATGATGGGCCGCTTTCCCTTGTCGCGATCTCCGCCGCAGCCAAATACGGTAAGAATGCGCCCCCGCGCAAACTCCCGCACCGTCAGCAGCGTGTTCTCCAGGCTGTCCGGTGTATGCGCATAATCCAATATCATCGTAAATGGGCGGCTGCCCGTCTCCAGCACCTCAAAGCGGCCAGCCACACTCGGCATTGCCTCCAAACCGGTCTTGATAGTCTCCAAACCGATATCCAGCAGCATGCAGGCAGTGGCGGCAGACAGCGAGTTATACACGCTGAATATACCGGGTATCTTCAGGCTCAAGGGCAGCATCCCCTGCCGCGAGCACATATCATAGGTGACCCCGCGTGGCGTGATCTCGATATTGCGGGCATATACGTCCGCCTGCTCCTTGATCCCGTATGTGCACCAGTCGGTGTCGATGCCCTCCATGATGTGTCCGGCCGACGGGTCGTCCAGATTCATGGCGACGCTTTTGGCCGACAGGAATAGCTTCTTTTTCGCGTTCAGGTAATTATCGAAGGTCAGGTGGAAATCAAGATGGTCCTGCGTCAGGTTGGTAAATACGGCCACATCGTACATTATTCCAGCCACACGCCCCAGTTCGAGAGAGTGGGACGATACTTCCATGACCACGCTCTCGCAGCCCTCGTCCGCCATTTGCCGCAGCAATGCGAACAGGTCGGGCGACTCCGGCGTTGTGCGCTCAGTGTGCAGCGTACTAGAGCCGATCATATTGACGATAGTGCCGATCAGCCCGGTCTTGCGGCCCGCATTTTCCAGCACCGATTTGATCATATACGTGGTGGTTGTTTTGCCGTTGGTGCCCGTGATACCGATCATATGGAGCTCTTCGTCGGGCTTGCCGTAGAACGCCCGGGATATGAGCGCCATCGCCCGCCGGTCATCCTCTACCAGTATCTGCGTGACGTCAAGGTCCAGCCATCGAGTCACCACCAGTGCCGCTGCGCCTTTTTCCACAGCGCTCGGTGCGTATTTGTGTCCGTCCGTCTTAAAGCCGCTGATGCAGAAAAAGAGCGCGCCGGGGCACACCTGTCTCGAATCATATGTCACGCTCGAAATATCAATCTGATCATCGCCCAAGACTTGCATGCCTTCGCTGCACAAGTCTGCTATCTTCAATCGTATACCTCCAGACCAAGCAATTCTTCGTGGATTATATCATAACTAGCTAAGAATGTAACGCACAAAATTAGGGAGGAACTGCTAGCCTCCCGAAGAGGAGAATTCGACCATTACCGTACTGCCCTGACTGACCGCGGTTCCGGCAGCCGGGTTCTGATAGGACGCTTTGCCCTCGCTGTCGCCCTGTATGCTCAGCTCCAGATGATAATCGTCCAGCATCTGCGCCGCTTCCATCACCGTCAGTCCTGAAAGATCGGGTACGAAGACCTGCCCCTCCAGATCGGCGGCATTATTCTTAACCGACATATACAGCAGTACCGATGTACCCTTATCCACCTTCACTCCGGGCGCGGGCAGCTGACTGTCCACATCGCCCGTACCGTCGGCGAGATAATCCAGACCTAAATCAACCAGCGCATCGATAGCTTCCGCGTCCGTCATATCGGAAAGATCCGGTACTTCCACCTGTTCAGGCGCCTGCGCTTCGTCATAGTTGGGCGATACGCCCATATACTGCAGTGATTCCAGTATCACGTTCTTCACATACGGCGCAGCCACCACGCTGCCGAAGTCCACCGCGACGTTGGGTTCGTCAACGATCAGCAGTATCGCGAGCTTAGGGTCTTCCACGGGCGCGAACGCAATGAACGAAGCGATGTGCTTTCCGGTCATCACCTGATGGTTCTCATCATACTTTTGCGCCGTACCCGTTTTACCGCCGATGCGGTAACCGGGGATGTAGCAGTTCTTGCCGCTGCCCTTGGCCACTACGCTTTCCAGTATGCTGCGCATCGTGGCGGACGTTTCCGCGGTGATGGGCTGCGATATCACTTTGGGTTCAAACTTCTCTATATAGTTTCCGTCACTGTCCGTCAAACCCTTGACCAGTGTCGGCTGATATAAAAAACCGCCGTTCACCACTGCGCTGAATGAGGAGATCAGCTGCAGTGGTGTTACGGCTATAGATTGCCCGAACGCAATGCGGGCGAGGTCACTGTTTTTAACGTACTTCTCCCCCATGACGAGACCGCCCTGGTCGGAGGTGAAGTCGATGCCGGTCTGCTGGCCAAAGCCAAACTTATAAATATAATCGTAGAACTTTTCTGTGCCCATTGCGAGGCCCATCTTCATGAACGCCACGTTGCACGAGTTTTGCACCGCTTCATAGAGATCCTGATGCCCGTGGGAGCGCGGATATCGCCAGCATTTGATGGGCTGGCCGTCCACCGCATAGGTACCCGCGCAGTCAAACGTCGTATCCGTCGAAATACTGCCGGAGTCCAGCGCAGCGGCGCACGTCACCGCTTTGAACGTGGAGCCCGGCTCATAGACGTCGGTGATGACCTTGTTGCGTGTCAACTCCGTCAGCGTTGGTATATCGTCACGCGGCGGGTCGTTCAGATCGTAATCCGGGTAGCTGCCCAGCGCGAGTACTCCACCGCTTTGAGGATCCATTACGATGCCCCAAACGCCTTTGGCGTTTTGCTGGACGTAGGCTTCCTCCAGCGCTTTTTCTAAAAAGCTCTGGATCACCTCGTCCACCGTCAGCACCAGATTATAACCGTCCACCGGCGCAATATACTGCTTTTCACCCAGCGGAATTTCGCGTCCTACATTGTCCGCTTCCGATAGAATCTTGCCATTTTGACCGGACAGATACTTATCGTAATAGGCTTCCAGGCCTTCCAGACCGGCGCCGTCCACCGAGGTAAATCCCAGCGTCTGTGTCAGGAACGCGCCGTTCGGATAGTAGCGCTTCACATCCACAGTAAAATATACCCCCGGCAAATTCAGCTCACGCAGTTGGTCGGCTACGGCATCATCGATCTGCCGTGCGAGCCACACCTCGGACTTCTTGCCATCGGTCGCCTTGGCTCTCACCGTTTCCTCGTCGATGTCGAGCGTTTCAGCAAGTACACTGACGATGGCATCGACATTGCCCTTTTTGATCTCGGATGGCCGCAGCACCACGGTGTCCGCATTGGCGCTCTGGGCCAGCACGTTGCCGTTACAATCCAGAATATTCCCGCGTTTTGCGGACACCACGAGGTCCCTTGTCTGCTGAATCAGCGCCTTCTCCTGCAGGAAATCCCCCTGCGCAAAGACGATGATCGCCATCTTCACGGCGATTCCCAGAAAAAGCACAATAACTGCCGTCATGAGAACCAGCAGTCTTTTCTTGGATTTGAGGGTAGGCAATGGCACGCCGCCACGCTCCTTCCGACCCCCCTTAGTCGGTTGCTTCCCTGTCATCAGCTGCTCAAATCAACATGTATTTTTTGTTCCGGAGTCGGGTACGTCATATCCATCTCGTTCTGTGCCGTATCCTGCACATATTGCAGGTCGTCGTCCAACTCGATCTGAAGCTTTAATTCATCCATACGAGCCTGAACGGCATTGATGTCATTTTTTAGCGCGTTGTTCTGGGTGCCGATGGAACACACCATGGCATAACGGGAAACCAGAACCGCCAGCGCACCAAAAGCAACGAACAACACGATGAGCGTAGACACGAAACCTGTCCGGGGCTTTTCAGCCTTTTTTACAGCTGTTTTTGCCGCCGCTTTGGCAGCCGTTTTCGCCGCCGCTTTGGGTGCCGTCTGGGCATCCGCGGCAGGCTTATTCTTCCTCACATAATCGCTACTAATATATGCGACATTGCCGTCCATCTTGACAGTTCGTTTTGCGGATGGTCTGGCGACGGTAAATTCATTTGTCTTGTTCAGAGCTGTCTGCATCCGCTTAACCCCTGCTAATATGCTTCAAATACGCGAAGCTTCGCGCTTCTTGACCGGTTGTTTTCGGCTATCTCTTCATCCGACGGCAGCACCGGTTTTCTAGTGATCACCCTGCCCTGCGGTTTTTTGCCGCATATGCATACCGGGAATTCCGGCGGGCATTCGCATGGGTTCTCCAGTCGTTTGAACTCCTGTTTGACGATACGGTCTTCCAGCGAGTGGAATGTGATAACGGCGAACCGCGCGCCTTTGTTCAGCACCGCTGCAAAATCTGTCACAGCCGTTCTTACGGCATCCAGTTCACCGTTGACTTCGATGCGAAGCGCCTGAAAGCTTCGCCGGGCGGGATGCGGGCCGTCCTGTCGGGCACCGCGCGGAACCGCCTTCTTGATAACCTCCACGAGATGGCCGGTGGTTTCAATGGGCCGCTCGCCGCGTTCCCTCACAATGAACTCAGCGATCCGTGCGGCCCATCTTTCCTCACCGTAATCCCGTAGTATCCGTTCAAGGTCTTGCTGCGGGTATCTGTTGACCACGTCTGCAGCGCATGTTTTATCTTTTATGTTCATGCGCATATCAAGCCTTGAATCCAGGTTATATGAAAACCCCCTGTTACATTGGTCCAGCTGGAACGATGAGACCCCCAAGTCAAGCACCGCTCCGTCTATCCCATCTATATCAAGTCCAATAAGTATGGACCTGATGTTCCGAAAATCATCGTGGACGAAAATGGTCTCCGCTCCGTACGACTTGAGCCTTTCTCCGGCCCGTTCATGAGCGTATTCGTCCTTGTCGATACCGATCAGCCGCCCTCCCGGCGATATCTGCTGCAGTATCATCTCGGAATGGCCGCCGCCGCCAAGTGTACCGTCTACCACCGTCATGCCGGGCTTCAGGTTAAGCGCTCCCACCGTTTCACGGAGCAGCACCGTCGTGTGCGATGACATACCTTACACTCCGTACGACGCCAAGCTCGCCAGCGCGTCGCCGTCATCCGGCTCGGCGTCAATAAACGCCTGCCACTTCTCTTTTGCCCATATCTCCGCCCGGTACGACGCACCGATCATAACGGCCTCCTTATCGATGCCCACCTTTTCGCGCAGGTGCTGGGGCAGCAGCACGCGGCCCTGTTTATCCGGCTCACATTTACAGGCGCTGGAGAATATCATGCGCACATAGCGCTGGGCCCGGGCATCCGTCTGCGGAATCGCGTTGAGCTTGTCCGCGAACTTCTGCCACTCTTCCTCGGAGTATGCGGAGAGACAGTCGCCGTTCAAATACGTGATATAAAAAGGATCACCCAGCTCCACCCTCAGTTTGGAGGGTACGGCCAGCCTGCCCTTCTCGTCCACGCTATGAAAGTATGTCCCAATCAACGACCCCTTCACTGCCTTGCTCCCGATGCGGATGCCTTCCGCCTCATCTTTTTTGGTTTCTGCTTAATATATACCCACTATTTCACCACTTGAAACCGTTCCTCACCATTGTTACCCATTTCTCCCCACCTGTCAACAATAATTCGTTGTATAATTGAGAAATCCTTCTAGGAAAATCAGGCTGACACAACAAAAAAAAATAAAATTGTAGGCGCTAAATGAGCTGCTACAACATATGGTAGAGAATGTATATTTGCGCGAAAATATGTTTGTTATTCCTAAAGTAAAAGGTATGGCTGTCTGCGTGGTTTTTGTGGTATAACTAATTATGAGAATTTGGTTTGAAATTCCTCAGCGATTATCGCAAAGGAATTCAGCCATTCGAGGGAGGCCTACCAATGGATGAAAGACAGAACTATTTTGATGAGCAGGGTATTACGGGGTCGGATACCCCCGAGGGGAAAAAAAAGTTGAGCCGAAAAGCCCGGCTGATAATCGGCATCGGAGCGTCGGTCATTATACTTGCATTAGGACTCTCCTCTGCTTTTTTGATTCCGACCCAAAAACCGGAGGAACTGGTGTTGACCGTTTTCTCCAACGACTGGTCCGAAATCACGCTGAAGCCGGGCGTGGAAACGGCGCTGAACGAGTATCTGGCATCAGACAGCAGCGTCCCCGGCTTTCCGCTACGCGTCGCCTGCTCCGGCGCAGACGATATTCAGTTGGAGGTGGATGCCGGTACTCTGTTTACCTGGGGCCCGCCCGACTATGTGGCTGACAGCAAAGGCTCTTCGTATGCCGTTCAATCTGACGATACGGCATACTGGTCCCCCTTCGGCGCAGATAACAAGCTTGTATCCCAATGCACGCTGACCGTCACGGCACGAAAAGACGACAAGAACGTATCCCAAAAACGACTCATCCTCCGGCAGGCAGGAGAAACCGGCTACAGCATCACGCTGTTGGCCAGTGAATAAACGGCATCATAAAAGGCGGGCGCCAATTGACGGCGGTCCGCCTTTTTAATACACCCTAATTCTGTTTTATGCTACAACGTCTCCCTTGTAGCTGATCAGTGACGCGTTCAGCACACCGGGAATCGTCGAGAACGAATCGATCATGCCGGCCTCGCTCTCCTTGATGTTCATCTCGATCGTCAGCTCGATCGTTCCTTCAGACACGATCTTGGATTTCAGACGGCCAGGAGGCATTTTGCGAAGCAGCGCCTGCACTTCCTTTTTGCAGCTATCTTCGAAGCGGAGCACCAACATAAACGGGAAGTTCTTCTTGGATTTGAAGAGATTCCACAGCAGCAGCACCACACCGATGAAAGCGGAAGCCACGCCAGCCACAGAATAAAGCCGCGCTCCCAGCACGATGCCAACCGCTATTGCCCAGAACATGAATATCGTGTCGAGCGGGTCCTTCACCGCCGTGCGGAAACGGACGATGGACAGCGCGCCCACCATGCCCAGTGCAAGCCCTAAGTTCAGCGTGATCGGCATGATGATCATCGCGGTTACCATTGTCAGCAAAATCAGCGCCGTACCAAAGCTTCTGGCGAATATAACGCCGTTGAATGTCAGCCGATAGATCAGATAGATGAACAATCCCAGCACCAGTGCCGATGCCAAGGTGATCAACACCGTTCCAAGGCTCAAATCCGTTGGCATTGAAAAATTGTCCAATACGCTCTTTTTAATAATGTCTGCTGCTCCGCCCATAATAGTTCCTCCTATTCATACTTCCTGCATAATACATATTTTGATACGGCACTTCTCTGCGCCGCGTTCACGTTGTTCAGCACCGTCTGGATAAACACCGGCAGATACCGGTTGAACTTGACCTCCAACACCATCGTGCCCGATTCCAGCACTGGCATCGTTGGCGCATGTGGATTGAATATATCCGTCAGCCAGAGCCCGGCCTTCAAATCCTTGTCAAACGTAATCCGAACGTTCTCAAAAGGTGATACGTATGCTTCGCGATGGTAATCCACAATCACGCGCGGCCGTAAAAGATTGTTCTTCATCTGAAGAAATATCTCTTCAGCCAACGGCTCGGATCGGCCTTCCAGACAGCTGCAGTCTCCCGCGATTAACGCTTCGCATTCATCGCGCATAACCGTCAGGCTTGACTTGGCAATATATTGACCCTGCTTGTACTTCTTCTCAAACTTGATGATGTTATCAGAAAAGTCGTAAATACGTATCCGGAATTTGCTGCGGATATCACTGCCAGCCATCTTTTCTGCCAGCGCTGTCTCATACGCATCGTCAAAATACAAGCTGCGAATATGATAGTCGCCGTCCTCACCCGCGTTTCTGTCCAGCGTGAGCAAAGGCTTCAAGGTGTTTTTGAGAAGCACATAATCATGGTAATTGATATAATACTTCATCTCATGCCGGAAGGTCAACTCCTTAGCAGCGACATCAGGAGCCGTTTCAGTTTCTTTAGCCGGGGGTCTGTGCCCCTGAACAGACTGTCCATATGACCTGTCGCGCGGTGTTGGGAGATTTGTGTGCCCCGTGAATATTTCCAGATCAGCAGCCGCTTCCTTGTGCGGGCGAGCGTTTACATTCTGCTTTGTTGCTGGTTCCGGCCTTGTCTGTGCCTTGGACTCCACACGAGTGCTGTACGAGTCTCTGACTCTTGGTTTTGTCTCTGGCGATTTTACGGATGCACGCGGTGATGCAGCAGCATTTTTGGCAGGCTGTCTGACTGGCCTGTTGCTTTCTTCTTCCCCGAAAACCGTCAACCCCTGGGAAGGAACAGACGATGCCTGCTTCTGGTTATAGCGGCTGCCCAGTTCAGTTCCTCTCGCTGCCGGTTTGCGCGCAGCAGGCTTTTTCGTCGAAGGCGAATAGCTCAGCGTTTGGGCTGTCCGCGGCACATTTCTGGATGAAAAATCGCCCGATGACAACGGCTGCAGATCTTTACGCTTCACCAGCGGCTTTTGCTTGTCCAACTTTCTGAAAATATCGTCGTCTTTTCTTGCCATACTATCCTCTATCCACGTTATACAACAAATATCGCCGTATACCGCAATATCTATACATTAATATGAAATCGCATCGTCCAGCATTTTCTTCTGTGCATCTGAAAGCGAGAACGCATTTTTTAACTGCTGTACCACATTCGCGCCTCGTTTTCTGGCAAAATCCTTCATACTCTCCAGCGTCGTCTCCCACCCCTGCATGGTGCCGCCAAACTTTTCGCGCTCCGCGGGCATCTCACTGCGCACCATTTCGGATATCGCATCGATCGTTTCTATCACATGGCTGGGCGCGTATATCTCCTTCAGTGCCCAGGCAAACCGCTCAATGAACGCATCCCGCCATGGCTTGTACTTCAGCAACCCCCCCAGCAGCGTCGAACCAGCCTTGGAGCTATCCATCCTTTTGGCAAGCGTCGGATGGTCCCCGTTGGGAAATTCGCTGCTGCCAAACGTCCAACAAAAATCATAGTATATCTGCTTCCACTTACCATCCGGCAGGAGCTGATAGTACTCAATGTTGGCGTAGTCGGAATTGGCCACCCAGATCTGGTTGATCATCAGATCGATAAAGCTATCCGTGTCCACCTGCGCCGCAACATGCTCATAGTTTTCCTTGACGGACATGTCGTGCGATTCGATGAATGCCATCAAATCTTTATAGCCGTCGTCGTCTCCCTGAATGAGCCGCGACGTGGACCACATAATATTCATGTTGTCCGGATCTTCAAAGTTCTCATGCTGGGCGATAAAGTTCTCGTTGCGCTTCTCCATCATGAAGTACACGCCCCAGTACTCGCCGTTCAGGTACAGCACATATGGTTTCCACGCCTGCGTTATGAAGTTGAAACCCTTATCTTCAACCAGCGACAGCGTTACGACTTCCTTGATTTTGCCTATCGTTTGATCCTGTCCGCCCTGCCGCAGCAGCAGCGACTGATATTCGGCATAAGGCCGGTTGTCGAAGAACGCGTACCGCAGAGAGCCGCCGCCGTACTTGCTGCGCGCCATGATAGCGAAGGACTTCTGCTTGTTGTCACGGCTGTATCCGCCCGCTATACGGATGCCGACGTTCTGGCTGAAGACCTGCTGCCCCTTTTCGTCGAACACCTCAAACGAGGCAGGGCGCTCCGACTCCTGCCCGCGCTCCAGATAATTAGCCACCTCATAGTGGGCGGTCGATCCTTCCACCAGCACCGGGTTGGGTCCCAGCTCATAGATGCCTGTCGCTTCGTCGAAGAGGTAATCCCGGTCTGTCACGATGGACAGCAACGGCAGCGTATGCGCTTCGCCTACAAAGTATGTCGCCGTCTTGATGGCGCTGGGCAGAAAACCGTCCTTATAGGCACGGGCCCTTATCATGCCCGTCTTATCAAATGTCACCGGTCCGGAATACTGGCTGGAGCTTGTGGTCGGCTCCTTTCCGTCCAATGTATAAAAAATTTTTGCGTCCGGCGTATCGCATTCGAGCGAGACTGTCTGCGTTCCCTCGTAACTACCCGGCGCTACCGTGGTTTTTGGCGCAGCCGTTACGCCTTCAAGCTGATTGGCATTGGCTGTGCCCGGCGTTGGCTGCTCAAAATAAAAAAGCGGACTCTGCCCCTCCATTCTGCCGACAGACACGCCATAGGGCAAATAGCTTAAGTTGTACTTATCCTGCAATACCCCGTTGGCGTCGAATAAGGCCAACACTTCGCCATCCGCGCTGAGCTTAAAGTTTGTGTGGATAAGTTTTTTTTTACGTCATCGTTTCCAGCTTCTCCCGATGCAAGCACCGTAATATACTGTCCGGGAGCGAGCGTCATTTCAGGAAGACGCCATTTAGCCGGGTTGCCCGCGTTGTCCGTTAGGCCGTATCCCGTAATGTCCACCGGCTCACCGCTCATATTGCACAGCTCGATCCAGTCGTAAAACTCGCCGCCTTCTTCCTGCAGAAACTGGGAGTTGGACGACATCACCTCGCTGATGACAACCGGCCCCAGCGCGATGGGGTTGGCTTCCAGAAACAGCGTATAACCCTCATCCGTGTTGGCGTATCCGGGCGTCGGCTGGCTTGTGACCTCCCATGTGTCGCCATAAGCGCCGTTTTCATCCGCCACACGGGCATAGGCCTGGTCGGCACCCAATTCGGATACAGCAACCTGATCGATCAGCAGCCCGGTCGGGGTGGAGAGCACGATCGTCTCCCGATAGGACGATATCCGGAAGTTGGTATGGATAGCTCCTTTTTCGATATCAGTCCCGTTCGTGTCCGCGCCGGAAGCAAATACATAGAGATATGCGCCCGGTTCAATCGTTACATCGGGGAACTTCCAGTCCAGAACGCCGGCGGGATCATCCGAGAGGCCATAACCGTTCAGATTGACCGCTTCGCTGCCGGGGTTGTATATTTCTACATAATCGCTGTAAACGCCGGTGTTATCCGCCAGCGTCGTCTTGTTGGACGGCATCACTTCCGTGATCAGCAGCGGCGAATCCTCAGACTTTCGGCTTTCCTCAAACGCGGCATAACCCGCTTCATCGTTGACAAAGCCCGGCGTCGGCTTGTCGAACGCCTTCCATGCGCTCAAATCCTGAGTGTCCCGGCCCATCGAAATGTTTTCCGACTGGCTCTCATACTCAATGGAATCAACCAGTTGGCCTGCGGTGGTAAGCAGATAGACCCCGCCGCTTGCCGCATTGAGTTTGAAGCTCGCATGCAGCGCTTCGTTAGGGTCGCTCGCATCGCCTCCGGATGCATATACGACCAGATAGCCGCCCGCAGCCAGAGAGACGTCGGGCAACGGCCATTTGATTTCGGTTTTATCATCTGACAAGCCCAATCCAGAAAGGCTGACATCGCTGCTGCCCGGGTTATATATCTCGATCCAGTCGCTGTAACTGCCCTTATCGTCCGGCAAAAAACCGCTGTTGGACGCCATAAATTCATTGATCACAACGGAAGCGGATACCTCTCCCGGAGAAGAAGACGGCCCTGTTCCCTGTTTCGTTTCACCCAATGCATATATCAGCACACCAACGATCAGCGCGATGGCAATAATGATCGATACGATGTATTTTAACGCTCTCAACGCAAGCTCCTCGCCTTCCTTTGTAAAAACCGCGTAAAGTCACCGTCACTGATTTTACCACGGTTCCCTTACAAAAACAACCTCTTTCATATTCTGTCATCTGTTGCGCAAGTAGCCGGCATTGGCGTTAATTCGTCTGTACAAAGTAAAAAGCCGGCAACACCGGCTTTTATAAATATGCTTAAAGACAGCCCTGTTGTTAACAGACGGTCAGGTTCCGTTTTCACCCATACCATATTCTTTCGTCGCATCGTCTATAAAGCCATCGATATCAAAGCGGTCATCCGCTCTGGTGAATGCTCCCATGTCGTCCACATAAAGCATATCTTTCTGAACAATAAAATCGAAGTCACGGCCATCACTCATTTCAATATGACCCTCTCCCGAGCCCTTGTCATATTCATAGTCACCGTCAAAATCCCCGTAATATGTATAAGCATCGAAACTTTGTCCGGAGCCGAACTTTATGACTTCGCCGCGGCTGTCACTGTACCAGATTCCCGCAACCGGTACTGTATTGAGAAACCCGGGCCATACGAAAAGCAATACGATAGCGATGAGCACCATTACCCCTGCCGACAATCCCAAGATAAGGCCCGTCTTCTTTCCCTTGTTACGGGGCTCACCATAGCCCTGAGGCGCAGGCGGCGCGTAATAGCCCTGAGGCGGCGTATTCGGTTGATCCGGGTAAACCGACGGTTGCCATTCCGGAGCGGGCATTGCCGGGGATGGTTGTTGTGGCTCAGCCGCTACTGTCAATGCGTTGCCGCAATGCGAGCAAAACGCCGATCCTTGAGCCACCGGCTGTCCACATCTTGTACAAAACATGGGTTTACCTCCGTATTGGCTTAATAATTCCCGAATATGGTTCATTATAACACATATATGATTATAATACAGAAATAAATGCCCAACGCTAAAGACAGTCAGACAATTTTAAGGATAGGGATGAGAGTTATAAGCCCAGTATCAGAAACAACGCGATAAGCGCTACGACGAGCACGCCGAACACGATGAAGACTGCCTTATTGACTTTGTGCTTGCGGCTGGCCGGCGATGTACCGGTAACGAGCGCCATTCCGCAGTCGGAGCATACTTTCTTTGTTTTCGGATAGTCTTTCCCGCATTTTTTACAATACATAATAACCCTCCTCAATTTGTAATCGTATTTTACCACATCACGTAGGCTTGTCCAATATAAAATACCTGAAAAACTTAGGCTTCATTAGGTGTAAAGACAATATTATTTTGTTGCAAATCGTGAACAGCTGTGTTAAAATAGCCTTCGTTATTGAAACGAGAAGAATTATAGTGGAGGTTTTAGAACTTGCCAAATATTAAATCCGCGGAGCGCCGTATGCGCGTGGAAGCAAAAGCCAATCTGAGAAACCGCATGGTGAAATCGGAACTGAAAACGGTTGCCAAGAAATTCAAAGCCGCTGTGGACGCAGGCGACAAGGACGCTGCAGCTGCTCTCTATAAGGAATACACAGGCGCTCTCGACAAAGCCGCGCTCAAGGGCACGCTTCATAAGAACAACGTCGACCGCAAGAAAGCACAGATTTCCAAGGCTTTCGCCGGTATTTCCGCGTAAATATACAAAGCAGGCTCAAAGCAAGCCTCCAGTTTCATGGGTTGTAAGCCCACTGAACTGCGGGCTTTTTTGTGTTGCATGGCGAACTCATAGACAAAGCTTGTTGCTGAAATGGACTTATAGTTTATAGGCGCGCGCTAGAGTTTCAGCCATGGCCAGCGCGGCATCGTACCGTCCGCTTTTCATGCCAAAGTCCAGCTCTGCCAGCAAACCCAGCGCGTTTCTCAATTCTTCCTGTGAAAAGCGGGCGCATTCCTTGGCCAGCATCTGCACCGGATAGGGCTTCATGCCCAGCAGCGACGCAATCTTCCCCTGCCCGTACCCAGCGTCCAGCATGGTTTTTACCTTGTACATATCCCGCATCTTGCGTGCGAACAGCCCGAGGAGCATTTCAGGACGTTCATCTTCCATCAGGTCATTCAGCATGGCTTCGGCCTGCGATGCCTGCTGGTTCACAAACAGCTTATGGATCTCAAACACGTTGTACTCCAGCGATTTCGACACGCAAGAGTTCACGTGCGCCGCTGTGATTTCGCCGAAATTGCTATATACTGCGAGCTTGCCCACTTCGTTCTCCAGAGCGTAATAGTTGCAGCCGGCCAGTGCCACCAGTTGCTGAGCCGCTGCTGCGTTCATCCGTGCTCCAAGCTTTTTGGCCTGCTCCACTGCGAACGTTGCACACACCGCTGGGTTTGGCGCTTCAAACTCCTTCACCACGCCAATTTCACCCGCCCGCTTGTATAGCGTCTTGCGCTTGTCCGGCGCGTCCGGCGTGCACAGCGCGAGCACTGTGGTGTCCGGCAACCGGTCGATGTAGTCTGCCAGCCGCTTAGCTTCCTCCTTGCTGCCTGACGGAGTGAGTATAGCGCAGTCACGTACCGCCACCAGCCTCGTCTCCGACAGAAACGGCACCGCCGCGCACGCCTCAATCAACTGCTGCGTGTCCGGCATTTCGTTGTATATCGTAACGTTGAGTTCCTCCATCTGTATGTCAAGGGAAGCCTTAATCTTGTTTAAGCTCTCACGGACCATATAGCTCTCGCCGGAGAATATGTAGAGGTTTTTATTGGGCATGCTGTTTATCACCAAACGTTTTGACTTTAATTATATCGTTCACAACGAATTCCACCGCATAATCATCCCGTGTGACGAACACCTCTCCCGAGTAATCCTCAAGGTTTCTCAACGCCCACTCGTGAGGATGCCCAAAGCTGTTCGCACCTGCGCTCACCACGCTGTAGCCCGGAGCCAGTGCCGAAAGCGGCAGCCGATACGAGGAAAACTTGGAGCCGTGATGCGCCGCCTTGTATATATCGATGGGCCCTGCAGCCGTCAGCACGGCGGTCTCCGTCTGACCGTCGATGTCGCCGGCGAACAGCGCGGTATGTCCTTTATACTCCACGCGCACCACCAATGACGACTCGTTGGTGCTCTCCGCAAAAGTGTCCTTGTATGGGTATAATACCACGGCGCGTGTCTCATCGTCCAGCAGCACCGCATCCCCCGCGCTCAAAGGCACCACCTCGGCGTCCGGCATGCCCCCACGTACTTTGGCCTCCTCCTGGTATGAGCAGTACACCTTGTCCAGCAAACCGGCGTCATAGAGCGCAACGACGCCCGCAAAATGGTCGTCGTCGGTGTGAGAAACGAACGCCGCCTCCGGACTGATGCCGCTGCGTATTGCGAAATCCACCACCTCTTCAGCGCTCTGGGGACGCCCGCCGTCCATGAAATATTCGCCTCCCTGCGCCGTGCGGACAAACGCCGCATCCCCTTGCCCTACATCCAGAAACACGATGTACATGCCCGCGGGATGGGCCAGCAGCATTACCGCCAACGCCAGCACAGAGACGCCGATGCCCAACACTGTCTTGAGCCGAACCCTCACCAGCAGGTATTTTGACGCGGCGAATAGCAGCATAAAGCACGCCAGTACCGCGTACCAAGGCGGCGACGCTACGTTCACCGCCATGAACGGTATGCTCGCCGCCCAGTGGATGGCCGACATCATGAACCGTATCAGCACCGTGGGCATATAAGCCAATATGAACGCAGCGGGCACAAAGACGGTTCCCGCGACGGTACATATGAATACGAGTACGATGATAGCGGAAGACAGCGGGATAAGGAATATGTTCAATATAATGCTGAAGAGTGAAACGCGGTTGAAGGCGGCGGCCAGGACAGGCAGCGTTCCTGCTGTCGCCCCGACAGACGCGGATACGGCGTCCCCCGGCTTGATCAACTTACGCGGCAGCAGCTTCTTACTCAGCCACCGCCTCATCTGCCAGCCCAGCGTCAGCATGCCGAAAACGGCGCTGAAGGAGAGCTGGAAGCCTGCCGAAAACAGATCCAGCGGATTGATCAGCAGTGACGCGATAAACGCCAGTGCCAGACTGCTGAGCGTATCGCTCTGACGTCCGAAATGTCGATGAAGCAGCACCACGGAAGCCATGATGCCCGCACGTATCATGGACGGCGGCATGCCGGCGATGAACGTATATCCCGCGATAAACAGCAAAGCACCTATTAGCTGCGGCGTGCGTCCCAGCCTGATGAGGCGGAAAAAGGTATATACCGCCGCAATCAGTATGGTCGCGTGCAGGCCCGATACGGACAGCACATGCGTCATGCCCGTGTCCCTGAAATCTTGCGCGGCCTCATCGTCTATCCCGCGCGTATCACCGATCAGCAGTCCCTTGGCGACTGGCGCGACATCCGCTTCAAACACCCGGTCCATCACAGCGCCGATATACTGCCGCGTCTGGACCATCGCGACGGCAACGGAAGAACGATATCCTGTCACTTCCGCGGACTGGGCATACGCCTTGAGCTGCACACCCTGTGACAGCAGATACAGCCGGTCATCGAAGCCGCCTGGGTTGCGGACGCCGCGCGGGTATTCCACCTCCGCCACCACTTCCACCACGTCGCCGCACTGGATACCAACTCCCAATTCCGATGGCACGTACAGCTTAGTGTTGCCGCTCTGTTCCCCCTCCACCGTTACGCCGTCCAGCAGATACACATAGCTTCCGTAGTCATTGAGGTAAGGTTCGCTGTATACGTGACCCGTCACGCGCAGACCTTCACCTACGAGCGCTTGCCTGACCGTCATCGCATTCGATGTTAGAAACGCCGCCAGCATGGCAAAGGCCGCCCCGGCCAGCCAAATGGTTTTAAAGCCGTTGCCGTATACTTTTCTGCGAAAAAAATGAAAGCAAAAAGCCGCTGCGATGAACACCGCTGCGGCAATTCCATAGATAACAGTCGCGGACAGATAGCGCCCTAACACCACGCCGAACGCAAAACACACGGCCGCCAGTAGCAGCGGACGTCTGTTCATCACCCGTTTTGACGCGACAGGGCTGTCCACAGGCTAAACCTCGTAGACCTTGCGTTCCTCGATCATCTCGGCAGCAGGATAGCTTTCGCGCACCTCGCTCATCACGTCCTCAGCGCTGTACTCGGGGAACAGGTGTGTCGCCAGCAGCCGCTTCACGCCTGCTGCCTGCGCGATACGGCCGGTATCCTTCGCGTCCACATGCGGCGCCACAGGCGATTTGTCCCTGGACAGCAATGCGGCTTCCATCACCATCAGATCTGCGCCCGACGCGAATGTAATCAGGTGCGTGTTGTCCTTGGTGTCGCCCGAGTAGACAAACTTTTTGCCTTCCGCCTCAAAAGACATTGCGAAACTGGGCACCGGATGCGGCATCAGCGCAAACACCACTTCCAGATCAAACAGGCGGATGCGCATACCGTTTGCAATAAAATGTACGGCCATCATACCGTGAGCCGCCAGCAATCCCGCTTCCGCGGTGGGCTCCGACGGCAGGTACACGGGCAGTGGTTCCGTGCGGCGTCCCAGCTTTTTATCTACATCCAGCGCGTAACGCAACGTCAGTGCATCCCCCATATGATCCGCATGCAGGTGCGACAAAACCAGCGCATCGATCTCCCAGATAGGCAGCAATTGCTGCAATTTGGACAGAGCACCACATCCCAGGTCAATGACGATATTTTTGCCGTTGTGCGTCAGCAGATAACATGAGCAGCTCTCCCCCGCTTTGGGATAAGGGCCGTATTTTCCAATGCAGGTCAGTTTCATATCAAATCACTCCTGTACTCACCTGTTAGTAAGCAACGTGGCGTCAGAAATGCGTCTCACAAAATAATATAAAGCCAGCGCACCGGCGACGCCTGCTGCCCATTGTATCAGGTTGAAAACGATGGTGCCAGCAGCATATGTCCAGCCAAAAACAATCCATTCAAACAGCCCATAGCCGACCACCATGATCGCGCCTCCCAAAATGGAAGACAACACAAACCAGCCGAATTTTCCTTTTATCATCAACAGTGCGCAAACCAGACCCATTATGCCCTTGATGACAAGTGTAGCCGGAGCATAAACCGGAAATCCCAGCATCAGGTCCGCCAATGCGCTGCCAATACCAGCCGCTGCCGCAGCCCATGGCGCACCCACCAGCAACCCTGAGCAATAAATGACAGAGTCTCCTATGTTCATATAAGCTCCGTTTGCATTAATGGGGATTTTAATCAAATAGGTGAAAACAAAAATGAGTGCAGCCAGCATGCTCGTGACAACCAGTGTTTTAGTATGATTCTTCGTTCCCAATTCTCGTCTCCTCTGAAAAGCTTTTTTCCATTGTAATTGATTTCCCTCTCGGGCGCAATTCTCAATTTATGTTCTCCTATCACGCCTGATACCCTGCTTCATATACTGTATTATCATTTCTTATCTGACGGGGGCTAATTTATGTGCGGTATCGCAGGGATCGTGAACTTTGAAAAGAACATGCTGGAAGAGTGCCGGACACTGTCGGCCATGATGGATGCTATCGCTCACCGGGGACCGGATTCAGCAGGCACATTCCTCACACATCAGGTGGCGCTGGGCCATCGGCGGCTAACCGTTGTGGACCCTGCGGGCGGCAGCCAGCCCATGATACGGAGTATTGGCTCCAATACATACACCATCGTTTACAACGGCGAGCTCTATAATACGCCGGAATTGCGTCAATCTCTGGAGAAGAAAGGCTATACCTTCTTCTCGCACTCAGACACCGAGGCATTGTTGCTATCGTACATAGAATGGGGCCCCTCCTGTGTGGAACAATTAAACGGTATATTTGCCTTCGCAATCTGGGATGAAAAAAAACAGCGCGTTTTCCTCGCGCGGGACCGTATGGGCGTCAAGCCACTATTTATCACGAGGGCCGGTCACGCGCTGCTTTTTGCCTCCGAAATCAAAGCGCTGCTGGCGCATCCAGATGTCAACCCCGTTCTGGACGAAGGCGGTCTGCTGGAGCTGTTCGCACTGGCGCCCGCCCGCACGGCTGGCAAAACGCTGTTTTCCGGTATTGAGGAACTGCGCCCCGGCGAGTGCATGATTTACTCGCCGCTCGGCACATATGTCCATCGGTACTGGCAGTTTGTGAGCGCGGAACACACCGACAACCTGCATACCACCACTGAAAAGCTGCGCTGGCTGGTAGCCGATTCCGCAAAGCGCCAGTTGGTATCCGACGTGCCCGTATGTACATTTCTGTCGGGCGGGCTGGATTCCAGCGCGCTTTCCGCCATCGCGGCACAGGCTGCCGGGGAAAAGGACGGTATATTGCGCACATTTTCCATCGACTACGCTGAAAATGACAAGTACTTTACCCGCAGCTTGTTTCAGCCCAGTCCGGACAGCGACTATATCGACATCATGCGCCGCCATATCGGCAGCGACCACATCACTGTCACGGTTGACGCGCCGGAGCTGGTCGCCTCACTGCGGGACGGCATGATTGCACGGGACCTGCCCGGCATGTCCGACGTAGACTCCAGTCTGCTGCTGTTCTGCCGGCAGATCAAAGGCTATGCGACCGTCGCCTTATCCGGCGAATGTGCGGACGAAATATTTGGCGGCTATCCTTGGTTCTACCGCGAGGACCTGCTCAATCTCGACATGTTCCCCTGGGCCAATTCGTTGGACCTGCGCCGCAGCGTCATGTCCAAGGCTCTGTCGCGGCTGAACATAGAGGATTACGCGAAGAGCCGGTATTTTGACACCGTGGATGAGACGCCGATGCTGGGTAGTGAAAAGCCTCTGGAGCGCCGCCGCCGCCAGATGTTCTATCTCAACATCAAGTGGTTCATGTCCAATCTGCTGGAACGCAAGGACAGGATGAGCATGGCCTGCGGTCTGGAGGTGCGTGTGCCGTACTGCGACCACCGCATCGCCGAATATGCTTGGAACATACCGTGGGACATCAAAAACCTGGGCGGGATGGAAAAAGGCATACTGCGCCTTGCGGTCAAAGATCTGCTGCCGGAAGAAATCTACAACAGAAAAAAAAGCCCGTATCCCAAAACACATAACCCTGAGTACACGAGGCTGGTTTCCGCTGCGCTCAAGGAGACGCTGGCAAACCCAGCAGCGCCCATTCACGCACTGGTCGATAAGACGGTGGTTGAAGAGATGCTGGACAGCTTAAGCATCGTGACGCCCTGGTTCGGGCAGTTGATGACCGGGCCGCAGCTTTTTGCATTCCTGCTGCAGCTCAATATGTGGCTGGAGGAATACCATGTCAGCCTCAACTTCTAGTGGTTTTTGATGATTCCATAGTTGCGAAGGAAAGGGTCTGACAGGTATAGGTATCCGGCAAGCTTGTCCGTCTGCTTGCCTTCCACTGTAAACTGAACACGATTGATGCCGTCCATCGCCGTTATGGTATTGACGATGGAGTAGACCAGCAACATCTCGCTCTTCTTGGACAGTCCGGCGCACACTTCTTTAAAGTGCGCCGACAGGTTCACGTATGCGATGTCGTTGAAGACATCCACGGACAGTATATCGTCTTCCGTCATGCCGGTGCGTGTCACCGTCCAAACGTTGTCGCCATCTTCTTTGAGCGGACCTTTAAACAACTCAAGCACGCGCTCCCGCGGACTCCAGATCTTACCCTGCTCCATGCTTCTTTGCACTTCCAACAGCAGATCGGAGTCCTTATCTCCGAAATAGACGGGAGCGCTGCTTCCGATAAATCCGACATAGTCGGACCTCTTCATGCCATAATAGAACCAGTTCTCTTCATCCACCGTGATTACCCGGTGTCCAGCCACATAAATATCCACCGTCTCAATGTTGGGCACAAAGCCTGTGATCGTGTAGATTAGTGCGGCGTATGCCAGCAGCGCTCCGGATGAGTCCAGGTAATCGGAACGAACGGGGCTTTTCGCAAAATGCAGCTCCAGATTGAATTTGCCTCCGCCTGTATCTTTGAAAACTGACTGTTCAAGCTCGATATCGGCAATGAGCGGGCTTCTCATTGAAGCGGTGTTCTGCGGGCCTTTTTTTAATTCCTGGAACAACCCTTCAACAAACTGATCATCGGTATATTTGACAGTGCGCACTTCAGGCAGTATAAAACTGCCGCTCACTGCAGGAAAATACAACACCGTAGATATCTCGGATGTCTTTTGTTTGGGCTCCTCATCTTCATTATTCTGAACCGAATTGGACGATCCGGCAGTATCCTCAGCGATAATCACAGCCGCACTGCCCGGAGCATACTTTGATTTGGCGCTGCTCCATGCATCCTCGATGCTGCCAGTTTGTTTTTTCAGCGGTGCGGACGGAAAACCGGCCAGGCCTTTGCGGATGCCATTATAGAACACACACACCGAAACAGGCCCGAGTATGTCGGTGACGGTGTTGGTAATGGCCTGCTCCAGTATATAGGCTGATTTGTCTTGTATCGGCTCGCCATCATATTTCAGATAGACGTTGACGACATCCTTCGAATACTCAATGAAATCCAGCGTCATTCCTTCGGGAGCTACGCTGGTCAAGCTGTCGTTTGATGTCCCTTTAAGCAGTTCCTTGATGGCGGCGGCAGCCGGGTTCGTATCCTGATCGACCACCAGCGTTCTCAGTTCAGCCATCAGCGTACCGCTCGTCTCGTTCAGGAAATAGACAGCCGATTTTGCTACCCGTCCGTAGTATTCCAGACCGCTCAGGTCCAGCACGCTGGCGGGCACTTCTTCGCCCGCTACATGCCTGTCCCGTATAACGCCGCAGCCGCCAAGCAGCAGTCCCGCGGCCAGCACCAGACATATCAGCCGTTTCATTTCAAACCTTTTACCCCGCATTGATCAGCACATCCACCAGCGACGAATAGGAAAACTTCCATATGCCCTCCTCACGCACCAGCACCACAGGGATGTCAGTGCGCCCGATGGAATCCCCCTCGCGCGTCTTCATCGAATAGTCCAGCATCACGATGGCTTGCTGACCATCATCGGATACATTGGAATCCGTCACGCTGAAACCTTCCAGCACATTGCCCTTTGCCGCCAGCGCCTCCGAAAATGTCTGTATATCCGGCTTCACCGAACCGTCCGGATTGTTGTACGCCGTAAAGTTATACAGGCGGGTCCAGTCCTTTTTCATAAATGAGTCCAGCGCCTGCAGCAAAGTGTTCTGGGGGGTCAGTATCAGGTCCTTCATGCGGCCCAGCGGCTCCAAACGCTTGGTGCTGTTCACATCCCATCCCGCTTCCTGCAGAGTAATACCCTGACCCACGCCGGCTTGTTTTTCCACATTGATCTGAACTCGTGAAAATCTGCCCATCTCGACAACGGTGCTGACAATGGAGCAGATCGCCAGCTTCTTCTGGTCTGCAACAGTGCCCTCTTCCAGCATCACCTTTTCGGGATCAGAGGATACGAAAGCCTCGTTCAGCGTGATAAAGAGTATGTCGGCGCTGCTGTCCACCCGTACCAGCTTGACGCCATCCCAGAACAGCCCGGATAATTCAGCCCTGTTGACGGTAGGCCCGGCCATCAGCGCACGAACAACTGCATATTCCAGCGATTCGTTGACGGGGACGTTGACCGTCACCGTTTCCCCGGCCAACAGCTTCTCCCCGCGGTACGAAAAATATAGCGTCACATTTGCCGAGTCTTTATTGGCGGATTCAGCGTTTGGGTTGATGTCCGGTAGATTTTTGTCTGTATTATTTACGCTGCTGTTCGCACAGCCGGCCATAACCAGCATTATTATGATAAGCAGCCAGGCCGCCGTTCTTTTAATCGCCATGCTCATCACCCCTATGATTTGATGGGAAGGTACAGCGTGAATATGCTGCCCTTGCCCTCCTCGCTTTGCACATCGATGCTGCCGCCATGCAGCAGCGCGATCTTCTGCGCTATGTGCAGCCCAAGGCCGCTTCCTCCCGTGCCGCGCGCACGCGCCTTATCGACACGGTAGAACCTGTCGAACAGATAAGGTATATCCTTTTCGGGTATGCCGCAGCCATTATCCCTGATGGAGATAGCCGCGTTAGTCCCGGACTTCTGCAGTGTCACCTGCACGCTGCCGCCCGCATCGGAATATTTGATGGCGTTTTCCACCAGGTTCATCACAGCCTGCATCACTTTGGGCGCATCGCACTCTATTTCCAAGTCGTTGTTCACCGTGTAGCTTAGCGAAATATGCTTCTCGTTGGCTATGGGTTTCAGCGCCGTCACGGATTTGAACACCAGCTCACTCAAAAGTATTTTATCCATATTGAGCGCTTCCGTTTCACTGTCCGTTTTGGCGAGCGTCAGCAGGCCGGAGATGACCTGTGTCAGCCGGTCAATCTCATGGTTGATATCGCTTAAGAATTCCTTGTAAATCTTTTCATCCACGCCGTCCTGATACAGCAGGGATTCGATCAGTATCTTCATTGAGCTGAGCGGCGTTTTGAGCTCATGGGACGCATTGGAAACGAACTCGCTGCGTTTCTGGTCCATGTTCTCCAGCTTTTCGCTCATCGTGTTGAACGTGGTGGCGAGAGCCGCCATCTCGTTTTTACCGGATACACTGATACGCTGATGCAGGTTGCCGCGCGATATGGACAGCGCAACTGCCTTCAGATCGTTGATGGGCCGAGTGATATAACCAGATAATATGATGCTGACAACGGCGAACACCACCGACGCCGCGATGGACACCATGATGAGTACCTGCACGAAATCGCGGGTGATATCCACGATATCCTGAATATCGTCAGAAAAAAGCACAGCTCCGATCGTCTCCGAATCGTAGACCACCGCAGCCGCGTAATAAACAGCGTAGAACGGTTCCCCCGTTCCATCGTCAATGTAGTGGAAACCGTAGCTCGTGTCCCTCGGCCCCAGCAGCACATCGGAAATCTCCTTGTGATCCAGCTTTTGGCCGTTGAGTGTCGAAAAGCTGTCAATCTGCACAATGCCGGATTTGTTGAGTATCAGAAACCTCCCGCCGAAGTTCTTCGAGCTCTCTTCCGCCAGTTCATACATATTCGAGGCGTTCGAGCTGCTCAAGTACGGCGCTATATTGACCGCAATGTTATTGGTGTTTTTCAGCTGATCCCTTACTCTGATATTGACCAGATAATCCTCCGCAAGGTATGCAATCACCAGCGTCACCGCTGCAAAAGCTACAGCCGCCACCGCGAGATTGATCAGTACAAACCGCCATCGGATTGAATACAGCAGGCTATTTATCCGAGAAATAGTATCCCACTCCCCATTTTGTCAGTATGAATTCGGGCTTTGCCGGATTGTGCTCGATCTTCTCACGCAACCTGCGTATGTGGACATCCACCGTGCGCAGGTCACCCAGATATTCGTATTTCCAGATCAGCTCAAGCAGCTTTTCCCGGTCGTAAACCTTGCCTTTGTTGGTGATGAACAGCTGCAGCAGGTCAAATTCCTTCGCTGTCAGCGCCACCTCGTTGCTGTCTATCTCCACACTCCTGTTTTCCAGGTTCACCGTCATGTTGCGGGCACGCAGCACCTGCGGCTCACGCGTTTTTTCCGTACCTTCCATGCGGCGAAATATAGTTTTAATACGCGCTTTAAGTTCCAGCATGTTAAATGGTTTGGTCAGATAATCATCTGCACCGAATTCCAGGCCCATGATTTTGTCCATGTCGTCGTCCTTGGCTGTCAGCATGATGATGGGCACGTTGGATACACTCCGGATACGCTGGCAGACTTCCATACCGTCTATTTTGGGTAACATCAGGTCCAGCAGTATCAAATCATATTTTCCGGCGGCAAACATGTCCAACGCCTGTTCCCCATCCAGCGCCTCATCCACCATATAGCCGTCCTGCTGTTCCAGATTAAAGCGGAGCCCTTTTATCAGACTGGGTTCATCGTCGACGATCAGTATTCTCTTCATTAGCCTGCACTCCTTGTCCGTGTTGTAAACTATTATACCACAATATACAAATTAATAAAATGAAAGTTATTACAGACAATTTAACCGTCAAACGCCCTACATGTCTCGGCTGGTGATGATATCGAATCCGAGCACATTTTTGAAATGCGCCAGTGCGAACTCATGCCCATGCGCGTTGAAGGACGCAACGCCTTTTATCTTCCCGCTCCCTTTCTGCCGCGCACGTTAGTACCGGCGGTGGTTCTCGCCGATCCCCTGCCCCCGGTTTTTGCGTACCCACCCTTCATAGATACGCCGCCCTTCGCTGGCACTGCGCCCTTCGCGGATATGCCACCCTTTCCGGACGCTTTCCCCTTCGCTCTTTCGCCAGCCGGTTCCCCGGTTTTGCCCACAGGCCGCGCCGGCTTGCTGCTGCCAGTACGTTCCCGCACCTGTTCGCGCGGCTGGCTGCTTTTTGGACGCGCATCCCGGTTCCCGCTATCCCCCGGGACCAGACAGTCTTTGCCGGGGCCGATCAGGTCTTCCCTGTCGGCGATTTTAAGCGCTTCGCGGATCAACGGCCAGTTCTTGCGCTGGTCGAACTGCAGCAGCGCGCGCTGCATGGCCTTCTCTTTGGACGTTTTGGCAACATACACCGGGTTGCCCGTCAGTGGGTCCCTCTCCGTGTAATACATGCATGTGGATACCGTACCCGGCGTCGGGTAAAAATCCTGCACCTGCTCGGGCACAAAGCCCTGTCGCTTCATCGACAGCGCCAGCTCTATTGCGTCGTTCAGCGTACTGCCCGGATGGGACGAGATGTAATACGGCAGCAGATACTGCGGCTTGTCCGCCCGCTGCGTGGCACCGGCGAAACGGCGCGCAAACCGCTCGTACACGGAATACGGCGGCTTGTTCATCAGCCGGAGCACCTCGTCGCTGACATGCTCGGGCGCGACCTTGAGCTGCCCGCTCACGTGCTTTTTCACCAGCCGTTCGAAGAAATGGTTATCCCTATCCGCCATGATGTAGTCGAACCGGAGGCCGGAACGGATAAACACGCGCCGGACACCGTCCACGCGCTCCACCGCGTCCAACACCTCGCACAGCCCTTTGTGGCTAACCTTAAGATTTGGGCATATTTTAGGCGTAAGGCAGCTGCGCGTGCACGCTTCGGAGTTTTTCGCGGTACACACGGCGTCGTAGAAGTTGGCGGTAGGTCCGCCCACATCGGAGATGATACCCTTGAATTCGGGCATCTGCGCCATACGCTTCGTCTCCTCCACAATGGAGCGCTTGGAGCGTTTCTGTATGCGCTTACCTTGATGTGCAGATATGGAGCAGAACGCACACTGGCCGGGACAGCCCCGCACCGTGATCAGCCCGAACTGCACCTCGGACAGCGCCGGAACAAGCTCCGTGTACGACGGGTGCGCGCGCCGCGTGAAAGGCAGGCCGTATATCGCGTCCATCTCGGGCGTGGACAGCGGCGGCTGCGGCGGATACTGGATGACATACCGGTCGCCATGCTTCTGCGCCAGCACCTTGCCGCGCGGCATCGTATTATGATGAATGAGCCGGAACGCGTCCGCGAAGTCCTTCTTGTTCTCGGCAGCACGCTCAAAAGACGGCAGCAGCGTGGCACCATCCGGTACCGACGCGCTGACGCAGCAGGTGCCCCGCACGCCGGTGATATCGCGTATGGCTTGTCCGTCTTTCAAGCGTACACAAATTTCGGCAAGCGGCTTCTCGCCCATGCCGTATACCAGAATGTCCGCCTTAGAATCGATCAGATACGAGCGGCGCACCTTGTCTTCATAATAATCGTAATGGGCAAAGCGGCGGTTGGAGGGCTCCACACCGCCGATGATGACGGGGATATCCCTATAAGCCTGCTTGAGTCTTGCAGTATACGCGATGGTAGGCCGCGGGGGGCGCCGCCCTGCCTTGCCGCCCTGCGAATACGCATCCTCGCTGCGCTTCCGCTTGGCCGCGGTGTACATGTTGACCATGCCGTCGATGTTGCCGCCGCTCAGCAAAAAGGCATAGCGCGGTGGCCCGAGGCGCATGAAGTCGTCAGCGGACTCCCAATCCGGCTGGGATATCACACCCACGTTGAAGCCAAGGCTTTCCACATACCGCCCGATAATGGCTGCGGCAAAGGACGGATGGTCCACATACGCGTCGGGCGTTACCACAATAAAATCCAGCTGGTCGATGTGGCGCGCATTCATCTCCTCGCGCGACATCGGCAAAAATTCGTTGTTCATGTTGAGAGTATAACATTTGTTTACGCCTGCCAACAAGCGAATATTCTATGAATACCCTCCGTCTTATCCAATGACAGGCATTTAGAGCGTTCCCCGCCCTCAAAGCTCAGCCAAGCGTTCTCTTCGTAACCAGGCGTCAACTCGACTTCGATGATATATTTCGCGCCGTCGCGCTCATATTCGATGGTGTACGGGCCAAAATCGTCCGGTACGCAGGGGCTTATGTACAGAGCGCCGCGCTCGATGCACATGCCGAGCAGGTGGACGATTGCCGCCTGATACATCCAGCCCGCCGTTCCTGTATACCATGTCCAGCCGGCTCGCCCTTTGTGTTCCTCCGTGTAGTATACGTCCGCCGCCATCACGTAAGGCTCGCCCTTGTACTTCTCCACACCGGCGGGCGTGCGCGTGTGGTTGATGGGGTTCATCAGCTGGAACAGTGACAATGCGTCCTGCTTGAGCCGCAGCTTCGCGGCCGCGATCACGAACCACGCCGCCGCGTGGCTGTACTGTCCGCCGTTCTCGCGCACACCGGGCAGATAGTTCTTGATGTAGCCAGGGTTCTTGCCCCACTTATCGAAGGGCGGTGCGAGCAGGCGTATCACGCCCTCGTCGCGCATCACCAACTCATCCGCAGCGGCGTCGTAGGCATGGCGGGCACGCTCCGCACCGGACAGCACCGCCCACGCCTGCGACACCAGATCGATGCGGCATTCGGGCGACGTACGGCTGCCCAGCAGCGTCCCGTCGTCGAAATATGCTCGCGCGTACCATTCGCCGTCCCACGCGTTGTCCTCAATACTGCGCCGCAGCGAATCGCGCAGCTGCCTGTACTTCTCCGCCCAGCCGGGCTCGCCGCGCAATCGGCACAGGTCGATGAACAACCGCAGCACCTCTACGAGGAAGAACGCCAGCCAGACGCTCTCGCCCTTGCCACCTTCGCCCACGGCGTCCATGCCGTCGTTCCAGTCGCCCGTACCCATCAGCGGCAGGCCGTGTTCGCCAAAGGCCACCGAGTCGATGGCGCGGACGCAGTGCATGAACAGCGTTTCGCGCACATCGCTGATATTGAACGCTTCATAGAGGTCGTGCCGCCCTTCGGGTATTGGCTTGCCGGCAAGATAGGCGGTTTCCTCGTCGAATATGCCCATATCGCCTGTGATGCGCTCGTATTCGCACGCCACAAACGGCAGGAACAGCTTGTCATCCGTGATGTGCGTGCGCACGCCGCTCATCGGCTCGTGCCACCAGTGCAGCACGTCCCCTTCGATAAACTGCCGCTCCGCGCATTTCAGTATGTGCGCCCGCGTCACCGCCGGGTTGGTATATGCCAGCGCCAGCACATCCTGCAGCTGGTCGCGGAAGCCGTATGCGCCGCCCGACTGGTAGTAGCCGGTGCGTCCCATCAACCGGGAGGTGTACGTCTGATACAGCAGCCAGCCGTTCACCAGCGTGTCAAACGACTTGGCCGACGTGGATATCCGCACGCCGCCCACCAGCCGCTGCCAGTGCGCCTGCACAGCCCGCTGCCGTTCCGCCGCATTGTCCGCATCTCCGGCGTGAGCCATCATCGCCTCCGCCGCGGGCGCGTCGCCGTAGCCCATCAGCAGTTGCACCGCCTTCTGTTCTCCCGGCTGCAGGGATATACGTGTCTGTAATGCCAGCAGCGTGGAGCCGCAGCCGTCGCTGTCCGACAGCTCCGCCGTCTTGAGCGCCTCGGGATAGATGTTGTATCCCGGCACACCGAAAAACTCGTACGCGGAAACGGTGTGGCGCGTGTCCGCACCCGGCATCGCGATGAACATGGCCTTGCCCGCTTCCCCGAACGGCGAGGCCGCCAGCAACCGCCCATCCTCCATCCGCGTGCGGATGCCACTGGCCACCGTGGCCGCCAGCACAGGCTCGGCGTAATAGTAGACTGAGAGATTCTGCTCGCTGTCCGTGTTGTTGGTCAGCCGCAGAAGGCCCGTCTTAAGCGGCAGCTGCGGGTCCACGAAATACGTCAGCTGCGTATCCACTCCGCCGAACCTCTCGAATGTCGTATACCCGAAGCCGTGGGTTACGCGGTAACGCCCCTTGGCGTACTGGTCGGGCGCGGCGCTAAACGATAGCCCCGTCCTGTCGCAGCGCATGAGCACACCTTCGCCCGGCACGTCCGTGAGTGCGTCGTTGCGGAACGGCGTCAGCCGCGTCATGCGGGCGTTTCCCGCCCACGTATACCCCCCGCCACCAGCGCTCACCAGGCTACCCAGCTTCTCGCCCACCAGCAGGTTGCTCCACGGCAGCGGCGGACGGCTGCCCACGTCGATGCAGTATTCCATCCCCTTGTTGAGGTATCCGCCCTGCCCGTTGTCGAACGCTTTGAGTTGGCGCGGCACGTGCGTGCGCTCCACCGCCGCGCTGCGCTCGAATACGGCGTAGGCCCGCTGTACAACCGGAACCTTGAGTTGCGGTTCCAGCGGCGCGCTGCCGTCCAGCACCAGACAGGCCGCGGCCATCAGCGTGGCGTTGTCGTCATCGCTGATGTGTTCGACGGACAGCGCCGTGATGCGGTTGTACGGCCGGCCGGACGCCGACTGCGCCAGCTCGTTCAGCTTGTCCCGTATCGGGCACAGGTACGCATCCCCGCCTTCGTAGACGACCACGAGGTCCCCCGGCAGACCTTTAAGGCTCAGGAACTCCTGCGCCTTCGCGATAATCTTGATGCCCGCCATGCTGTCGTCGCCGCGGGCGCGCATGTATATGATGGGCAAATCGCCGGACAGTCCGAACTTCCACAGCGTCTCCCGGCCTTTCGGTTCTCCCGCCGCCCCGCAAACGGTGGGGATGCGTATCACAGTGCGCGATGCGATGCGTTGGAACAGGTTGGCCTGCGCACCCTCCAGCTTGAGGTAACGCATCTCCACCTGCGCATGCGTCCATGCCAGATGGAACACGCGGCGTACATCCTCCGCGCCGGACATGCCGGAGAGGCAGCCTCCCACGGATTCCAGTCCGTCCCCCGCGGCGATGAGGAAGGACACCTCGGTACTCTGCCCCTTCTCCACCGTCACCCCGCACCGGATGCCCGCAGCGCGCGCCACATCCCTCTCGGATTCGGGTGACGACAGACACGCGGGCGGGCCGAACACGTTGCGCCGCCCAAATATGTACGCGCGATCCGTCATCAACTCCATGGGTCCGTCGGACAGCGCCTTGATGGCGCAGCACAGCGTTCTGCCCCGGCGGGCAGCAGTTACCATTGCCTTGTCTGGGTGTGCGTGCGTCTCCACAAACAGTTCAGCAAAGGCTGGGTGCGCCTCGAAGTCCCGTTCGGTGCACAGCGCGGGCGAAAACGCACAGGTCACAGCCAGTTTTGCGGTTTTTTCGCCGTTATTGCGGATACCGAGGTTTCTGATCTCCATGTTGCATTCGGGCGATACGCATACCTCCAGTGTCGTCTCGATATTGCCCACCTCTCGGAAAAAAGTGGCCTTATGCGGCTCAAAGTTCACGCGCTCACCGTCGGCCAGCAAGCAGGTGGGCAGAAATGCCGCGGACCAGACCGCACCCGTGTCCGTATCCTTGATGTATATATGGATGCCGGGCGCGCGCCGCAGCACGTCGCTCTCCCAGCGGCTGATCATGTTGCCGTGGAACGACGAATACCCCGTACCGTACTGCGTCAGCATCACGGTGTAGCTGTTATTGGACAGAAAGTGTGCCTCCGGATACTGCGTTAGTGACGTGTAGCTGCGCACCGCGTGAATTTCCTCCGCGAATGCCTGCTTTTCCGGCGGTTTTTCGGCGAAGTCCATCGTCACGCTGCGCGGAGGTACCTTTTCCTTGAGCAGCAGCTCGGTGGCTTTTACGCTGGTGTTGCGATGGAACAGTTCCTGCAGCCGCCCATTCGTCAGCGCATTGAGTATGGATGCGAGTATCATGCCCTGATGATGCGCCATATAGCTTCTGACGATGCGTTTCTTCTTGCCATTGTGCAGCCGTGACTGTGTATAGTCGACTGCCTCAAAGAAGCCGTAGCGACCGTAAGCGCCCATCTTTTCCAGCCGTATGAGGTTGTTGATCGCAGCACGGGGCTTCACTTGCAGCGCGAGGCAGGTGGCATACGGAGCAATAACCGTTTCCCGGACCAGTCCGGATTTCATGCCCAGTCCCGGTACGCCGAACGCTTTGTATTGATAATTCATTTGCAGATCAAAGGCGTAGTAGCCAGACTCGGATATGCCCCAAGGCAGCCGCCGCTGTTCCGCGTAGGCAGTCTGCATTTCCACCACCGACCGGTAGGTTTCTCCCAGCAGTGTATACTCGTAACTCTTCATAATCAGTAGCGGCATCATGTACTCAAACATCGTGCCGCCCCACGAGAGCAGCACACGGCTTTCGCCGGCAACTGCGAGCGGACGCCCCAGCCGGAACCAGTGCTTCTCAGGAACATCGCCTTTGGCGATAGCGATGAAACTGGTCTGCCGCGCTTCAGACGCCAACAGGTCGTAATGAGAGTTGCTAAGCTCCTGCTGACGCATGGAATAACCAATGGAGAACAGCCCTGTATCCGCGTCGTATAGCTCAGCGAAATCCATCGCTGCCAGCAGCTCAGCAATGCGCCGCTGCAGCCGGTCTGCACGCAGCACCAGACGGCGGCAGGCCACATAGCTCTCACCCAGCGCTGTCTCCATGCGCCGCACCCATCCCAGCACCTCGTTATCTCCCCGCACCGACGCCTTCTGGATCACTCCGGACAATATATCGAGCAGCCCGTGGAAGGCATCCACGTATCCCTTCACACCGATATGTCGCAGCTTTTCCCGAAGCGCCTGGTTCTCGTCGGCATACAGCGCAAGCTGGCCAGGCGGAAACGCCGCCAATACGCATACCCACTGGGCATACCTGTCGAGAAACGACTTTGCCTGATCCGCATAGAAAGTCAGCGGGCTGCCGGCCGTGCCTTCAATCAGATCCAAAGAACTGACTGCGTTGAACACATCGTCATTGATGACCGATGACGTCTCCTGCTGCGCTTCCCGCGATATCACCGCCAGCCCCTGATCCAGCCTTGCCGCGAACGGGCTTGTAAGCATGTCGTTTACAGCTTCGTTCACTACGATGAGATAACAGGCCAGATTTCCGCTATCCACCGAAGATACGTATCTCGGTTCCAGTGCCTCTAGAGTGGTGATATCATACCAGTTGTAGAGGTGTCCCTTCCACTTTTCCGCTTTTTCGATACCTTCAATACACCGGCTGAGCCGCCTGACAGCAGCTGCACTCGTCATAAAACCCAGATCATAGGCACATACGGTAGCCGCCATTGAATACGCGACATTGGTGGGAGATGTGCGTTTTGCCACGCCCTTGTTTGGACTCTGCTGGAAATTGTCCGGTGTCCAGTAGTATTCGCCCTCCTCGGAGAACTGTTCAAAGAAGCGCCATGTCTTCAGCGCGATATCCTCCAGATACCGCCGCTCACGGACGTCCAACTCGTGATGCTTCTCACGTCTGGGGCGGCTGATGGTGTGCGCGATACTGGCCGCGAAAAACCAGACTGCGAACACGGCAAATGCTACGATGGAGAAGCTGTGGGTGGTCACCACAGACAGCACATACAGCACCACTGCCAATATAGGCGCAGCCGCCATCTTGCGCCAGTGATATACAGCGCCTTCCCGGGCGCTTTTCTCCCCTTCCGCCGCCGTCACCCACTGGAGCATGCGCTTGTGTGTGATGCAAACGCGCACCAGCGTGCGTACAATGGCGTCCAGCGTGCGGTATGTCTCATATGGCAGGAACGCGAAGCGGTAGAACGACAACTCAAACAGCGTCCTCGTTTCGTACCATATGTCCTTGAATGTTGTCCCTTTGCCGGTGTTTCGCAGCAGCATCAACATTCTGGATACGAAATCCAATATGGCGTCAATGAACAGCGGCAATATGCCGCTGATGAACCAAAAAAACGCTGAACTGTAAAACGCCGTCTGAGACAGCAGAATAACAATGAACGACAACGGCATTGCCAGACTGCGCCGCAGGTTGTCAAATATCTGGTATTTTGCGAGTCCGGACAGCGGATTTTTTACGCGCCCGTCCTTCGTACGCACGTGCCGCCCCAGCCACGGCAGCAGCTGCCAGTCGCCGCGCGTCCATCGATGCTGCCGCTCCGCCCACGCGATGTATCGTGACGGGCAGCCGTCCATCAGCACCACGTCGGAAATCAGCGAGCAGCGCATATAGCTTCCTTCCAACAGATCATGGCTCAGTATGGCGTTGTCCGGAAATGCGTTCTTAAGCACCTGCATGTATACCGACAGGTTGAATATGCCCTTGCCGGTGAATATGCCGGTTCCGAAGCCATCCTGATAAACATCGGATGCGGCGCTGGCATACGTATCCAGCCCGCCCTTTCCCGAAAAGACGAATGACAGGCGCGATTTGGCGGAATGCACCACGTCCACGCCGATGCGCGGCTGCATAATGCCGAAACCCCGCTGCACAGTATTCGTCCGCTCGTCCACCTCCGGCTTGTGCAGCGGGTGTTCCATTGCGCCCACCAGCCGCAGCACCGCGTCCCGCGAGAGCGCAGTATCCGCGTCCAGTGTAATGATGTATTTGATATCCGATGGCAGTCCTTGCGTTACGTGCACAAATGCATCTGATTCGCCTGTCAGCAGCGAACAAAAATCCATCAGTGCCCCGCGCTTGCGCTCATAGCCCCCGAACCGCCCGTTTTCCACAATGCGCGTCCGCTTTCGTTGCGAATAGAAAAATATAGTGCGTCCGTATTTCTGGTTAAGCGCTGCCGTCATCTCCCCCATCTTCTCGATGATGTTCTCATCGTATGCGGCGATTTCGTTTTTATCCTCCTTGAAGTCGGAAAGCAGCGTTAGGTACAGATGCGGCTGCTGGTTGGCCGCGTAATAGACCTCCATCTTCTCCATCAGTTCCGCGCCGTCTTCCAGCCCGGTCACCAGCGCGGGGATTACGACCATGGTGGCGCACTCCTCCGTCAGCCCCTCCTTCAGCGCCATTTTGGGCAGAAAAGCAGGTTTTATCATGATCGTCATCAGGCGGTTGCTGATGGTGATCGCCACGGTGTAAATAGGTATCAGGCTGATGATAAAGCCAAGTATGCCATATATGGGCGGATGGTGCAGAAACAGCGGTATGCTCAGCAGGCCTGCGCTCACCATCGTGGACACGATCGCGCCCCCCACGTACAGCAGCATCATGTGCCGGCGCACAAAGGCGGCAAACCGCGCGCGTGCCGGAATGCCGCCCAGCACTCGCATCAATTCTTCCCGCCTTTCCCCCACGATAAATGCGCCCACATGGACGCCATTCCTTACGGCCAGATCCACTGCAGCCCGAGCGACGGCAGGTTCGGATGCCTCCATCCACTGCGCGATGGCGGTGACGCCGCGGCGGTAATACTCGCGCGAGTCGTAGTCCATGCCCGCGTAGCCCGCATCGGCGCAAAGATGCCGGTGTACCAACGATACGCTCTCGAATATGGGTTCAAAGTTGACCTTTGCCAGCGTGCGCAGCGACGCGATAGCGTTGGATATATAAAGTATGCTTTTGGCCTGTACCGCATGCGCCTGCTTGACCAAACGCTCCACCGTCAGATCCCGTACGGAAAGACGGATATTGAGCCGCTCCGCCACCGCAGCATGCTGCGGATTTTCGCGTAGCAGCACCATCACGCGCTCCACGAACACGGCATTGGTCAGATAGCTCTTGTGTTCCGCCAGCAAAGCGTCCAGGGCGCCGGCATCAGCCGTCACCCGCTCGCAGAAACGGTCCGCCAGCTGCCACAGCTTCAGTATTGTTGCGCACTGCCGCGCCAGCGTGGACACCGCACGCAACAGTGAGATTTTGAGCATGTCCACAAACGCCCACAGCTCGCCGGAGTCCAGTCCCGTGTCCTGCTGGAACGCTTCGAGGAATTCCTGTATGTGTTCAGGCGATATGCGATACGCGCTGTGCCGCAGCAACACAGCAGCCAGCATCATGCAGCGGGGGATGTGGGCGTAACGGCCGCCCAGCATGTGCGGCAGACGGTATAAGTGCTTGTCCAGCTCGATCTGTCGGGCCTGCTCGATGAACAGAAAACGGTTATCATAGAACCATTCGGCCAGCGGCGGCAGATCCTCTCCCGCATGCTTGCGCTCGCGTGCTGCCGAAAATGCGGCCTCAATACGACGGCGTTCTTCACCCAGCCCAAAGTGACGGCTGTCCGTTTTCCTGACGGCGACCTTGCCTGAGAGCGAAAGCTGCCGGACGTATTCCAGAAGCTCCTGCCACGAAAGCGTCAGGTCGTCCGATACGGTAATGCCGTTTTTTTTCTGCATGAACCCCTCCGTCGCAGATGATGTGATAAACCTATTATTCGCCGCGTCGGAAAGATCAATACAAAAAAGAAGCCTTCGGACTCTCCGAAAGCTTCCTAATTGTTAAAGTTTTGAGACAAGCCTGTAAGCCGAGTTCTGTCTTAAACGGCCATCTATCTACGCCTGCAGTTGCCAGCAGGCTCCAGCGATTACATGGGGCGCGGCGGGCCGCCGCATAATGCCCGCTATCAATCTTGCACCGGACGGGGTTTACATAGCAGCCAAGTCGCCATGGCTCTGGTGAGCTCTTACCTCACCTTTCCACCCTTGCTCGGCATCATATGCCGGGCGGTATATCTCTGTTGCACTATCCTTAGAGTCGCCTCCACCGGGAGTTACCCGGCGTCCTGCCCTGCGGAGCTCGGACTTTCCTCGTCAAAAAATGACGCGGCCGCTCGGCTTGCTCAAAAACTGATTATATCAGATAAAGTATGCGGCCGCAATTCTCGCATTCGACGATAACGTCCGATTTTTTAAGTTTAGCAAGGTCACGCGAGGGCAATTCCATGTTGCAGCCCATGCATCGACCGTCTCTGAGCATCGTGACCGGCATCGGGCGGTTTTGCTTGATGCGGTTATACCGCGCAAGCAGCGCAGGCTCCACCTTGGAAGCGGCCGACTCGGCAGCTTTGCGGAGGCGGTCCAGCTCTTCCGCGCCCGCCCGCAGTTCATCCTCATGCTGCTTTTTCAGCTCGGCAAAGTCCTTTTGCGCTTGGCTGACATGCGTCAAAATCGTCTTCAAACGCGCAGCCGTTTCCTCAGCTTTAGACTGCACCACAACAGCGCGACGCTTCTGCTTGACGATGTTTTCATAAGTCGTCTCGTACTCGTGGACCAGGTCTTTCACGACGTTATAGTCCATTTCATCGAGCCCCATCTCCTCGTACTGCCCGATATCTTTATGCTTTTTGTTCAAAAGCTCCATCATTCTGTCGTACTGCGCGTCAATTTCGAGAAGCGCGTTCTGCTCCACGAGCGTGCGGTTCTCCATTTCCCGCAGCACAGCCTGCTGCTTTTTCAAGTAGTTCTGCAGCTTTATGAGCTGTTTCCTTGTGGGCGTGTTTTTCAGTTGTGTCTCATAAGCCTCCAGCTGCACATCCGCCTGCTGGTACTCATAAAGCAACGCCAGTTTATCCAAATATAACAATCCTCTCTGCTCATTCTATACTATCTCATACGGCGCTTTTTCGTACTCGGCCTTTTTGAGGTCTAAATGTAATTGTACCTCATTAAGGCCTGATTGTAAACTCATAAATATCTCGTCCACGAAACCATGTTCGGTGGCGAAGTGCCCCGCCTCAATCAGCAACACGCCATAGGCCGCCGCTTCGATGAAATGATGGTGCTTGGCTTCGCCCGTCACCAGCGCGTCTGCGGCCGCAGCTTTGGCTGCCGCAACGAAATCACCTCCACTGCCGCCCAGCACCGCAACGGTACGCACCTGCCCTACCTGACAGTCTGATGCATGGATTGCGTCCGCATCCAACGCGCGCTTCACATGCGCCAGAAACATCCCCTTGTCCATCGGCTGCTCCAGCTCGCCCACGCGCATCAGGCCGTCGTCCGGCCCCAGCGCGATGCGGACGTCTGTCAGCCCCAGCTTTTTGGCCAGCATGTCGTTGATGCCGCCCGCCGCCTTGTCGAACGTGGTGTGCGCGGCGTACAGCGAAATGCCGTTGCGGACCAGCTTCATGACCACGGAGTCCGCCGGTTTGCGGTGGTCCAGCGCCTTCACTGACGAGAATAACGTAGGGTGGTGCACTAGTATCATATCGAAACCGCCCTCGACCGCTTCATCCGCCACCGCCATCGTGGCGTCCAGCGCGATCAGTACCCGCTTCACCGTCTCGTCGCAGCGCAGCAACGGGCCGCTGTTGTCCCACCCGCAGGCCAACTCCAACGGTGCAGTCTTTTCCACCAGTCGCACAAATTCGTCCATCGTCACAGGCATCTTAACACCTCCTCGTATTGCGTCAGCTTATCCTCAGCCTCGGTCAGCAGTTCGGCTTTGCGCGGCGAGCCTGCACGCTCCAGCAAGCCACGTATATCCTTTGCCTTCCGGATGCGCTTCTCGACCAATCGCCGCAGCGCTTCCGGCTTGCTCTTCAGCAGTACCGGCCCGAACTCGCGCTCCACCACGGTCAGCGCGGGGCTTTGCCCTCGCACCAGCCGCATGATGGGATAAAAGTGCCCCTTCTCCTCCACCAGCGCCTCATCCTCAAAGCAATAACCGTTCTCGACCAGCCAGCTGCGCAATACATCGGTGGACGTGTGGCAGGACAGCACCAACGTGTCCGGCGCTTTGTCCATATCCGCCTTGAGTATGGATACGATCAGTTCGCCGCCCATGCCGGCGATCACCGCCGCATCCGCTTCGCCCGCGGCCAGTATGCCAAGGCCGCTGCCCGCCCGTGCCGCAATGCGGTCACTCAACCCTTTAGCTTCCGCCAGCCGCCGCGCTTTGTCCAGCGATTTTATGCTGATGTCGCCGCAGACTACCCGTTTTGCCCGCCCCTGCTGCACCAGCCAAACTGCTAGCTTGCCATGGTCGCAGCCGATGTCCGCCACTGTCTCTGTGTATGGCACCATCTCCGCGATGGCTCTCAGCCTGCCGGACAGCTCCATCTTTCCTCCTGATAATCACCGATATGAAAGACCATGAGGGCGCCGCCCTCATACTCCCGCTCTTTTCTTGAAGAAAAGAAGCCAAAGACACACGAGAATGCCATAAACAGGCATTCTCGGTGGGATTCTAAAGGGACGGGTCCCTTTAGCGGGGCTTGGGGCAGCGCCCCAAGGTCTTATTCCCATGCCCGCAGCCACAAGCGTTTAAAAAGGCAGTCCCGGTTATGACAAGACTGCCTTCACGAAATCTCTTACCGTTCCCGGCTTAATCCAGGAAATCACGCAGCTTCTTGCTCCGGCTGGGATGCCGAAGCTTGCGCAGCGCCTTCGCCTCTATCTGGCGGATGCGCTCACGCGTCACCATGAACTCCTTACCCACTTCCTCCAGCGTGCGTGCGCGCCCGTCGTCCAGCCCAAAGCGCAGCCGCAGCACCTTCTCTTCGCGAGGGGTCAGCGTATCCAGCACATCCATCAGCTGCTCCTTCAGGAGCGTGAACGCCGCCGCTTCCGCGGGCGCTGGCGCATCGTCGTCCGGGATGAAGTCACCAAGGTGGCTGTCCTCTTCTTCGCCGATCGGCGTTT
>JAEWWC010000212.1 GCA_023396555.1 Bacillota bacterium | reverse complement strand
CCCTTGCCATTTGTGTTCGCCGCGCTGCTGGGCGTGTTCGCCGTGGTTTACGCGTTTGTGCGCCACGGCGGCAGCCTGCTCAGCCGTGTGTTTTTCAAATGTGCCGCCAGCGTGAGTTTTTTGCTGCTGGCGGTCAGCGTGCGCACCGGCGCACCCGGCGGCTACTATGTGCTGATATTGGCTGGGCTGTGCGCGTCGCTGGCGGGAGATGCGGTTTTGCTTTTTACCGACCGCGGCGACGGATTCATGCTGGCTGGCATGGCCGCTTTTGCGGCGGCGCACGGGCTGTATATCGCGGCGTTCTGGACGATAGCGTCCCCTTCATGGGTGGACGCTGTTTTTTTTGCCGCGCTGATGACGCTGGGCGTGTCGCTGCTGCGCACCCATCGCGTTAAGGCGGGTCGCAGCGCGGCGGTGCTGTTTGCCTATATCGCGCTGCTGTGCGCGATGGCCGCCCGCGCGATATCGATGCTGTGGGCCGGAGAAATGCCGGTGCTTTTCGGCGCGTTCGCGGCGGCGGGCGGCGTGCTGTTCGCGGCCTCCGACTTGCTGCTGGGCATCGAGCAGCGGACGGGCAGCAAGGCAGTCGGTTCGCTGTCCACCATCGCCTACTACGGGGCGCAGGGGCTGATCGCGTTTACAGTGATGCTGGCGGCTCCGCAATGACCACGCTGCTGTGTGTGAACGGGTTCTTGCGCACTGCGAGCGACCACAGGTAGGGATAGCGGTTTTTCAGGTGCTTCATGTAGCCGATCCATTCGCCGACCAGCAGTCCCCATGCGCGCGCCATGTCGCCGCCCAAATGGGAGACGTCGCTGGCGGGCAGACCGCTTACGTCCGGACGGCTTTCCAGCTCGTCGATCAGGTGGTAGAGTGCCCAGAGCATATCGGTGAACGTATCGTGTTCCAGCAGGTTCGGGTTCGCGAACATCGTGAGTATCGCGGCCTTTTTTTGCGGCAGCAAATCCTTGAGCTTTGCGATCGTCTCCGCGTCGGGATGGGCGTGGTAAGCGCCGGTGCGCACATCTTTGGCGACGGCAATGAACATTTTATCCGTCCACTTGGCGTTCATATGCAGCTTTTCCGGTTTGGGGCCGTCCATGCAGGGCCGCAGCGTTTCCAAAACAGCCGTACCCGTTTCGGTGAAGAATGCGCTGATCAATATGTTGATCTGTTCCAATCGCTCCCGCTTTTCCCGGGAACGGAGCACGCGCTCCAGCACGAACGTGACCAGCACGATGTCGATCGGCAGGAACGCCAGATCCTGAAAGAACAGGTAGGACGATTCCTCCGGGTTGTGGAAAATGACCTCCTGCAGCGCGTAAAAAAGCACGGATAAAAAAACCAGCACGATGATAAGAACGTGTTCAAAGCGCAATCGTTTCATATGTTAATCCCCCCAATTTGCACACATTATATCATCCCGCCTGTTCCCTTTGCTACCAGCATATGAAAAGACGTCAGGCGGCTTTTCCAACACCGGTTATTAACTGAATATTAAATAACGTAAATAATTTGTAACAATTATTCCCGATTGTCTTGCAAAAAGGCGTCTTTTTCTATAGAATAAAGGAAAACCGACGGAGGATGCGATGCGGGCAAGACGAAGCAGACGGTATTCAGTAAAATCGGCGTCTTCTTACAGCGGATCAGGTATTTTTGGCCGTATGAAAAGAAGATTTTTATATTTGAGCGCGCGGTTCCGCCGCTACAGCGGGAGAAGGCGGCTCGTCGTGTTCAGCGCGGCGGGCGTGCTGGTGGTCACGGCGGTACTGCTGGTCGTATTCCTGTCCGGCAATGCTCCGGCAGTCTCACCGATGAACGGCAGTGCGGCGCTGGTGAACGCGGGCGACTTTATGCCGCCGGCGTCTGAAACATCATCGGCATTGCCTTCGGCTGCGCCGTCTCCGACGCCCATACCCACACCCGAGCCGACGCCTACGCCCACGCCCGACCCGACGCTGAAAAAGGGCGACGAGAACGAGCGCGTTCAGGAGCTGCAGAACCGGCTGATGGATCTGGGATATCTGGATGTGGACGAAACCACGCAGCTGTTCGGACCGGCTACCAAATATGCGGTGCAGCTGTTTCAGCGTCAGCATGAGCTGGAGCAGGACGGTATCGCGGGCCCAGATACGCTGCAGAAGATATTTTCCGACGACGCGAAGAAATACACGCTGCTGCAGGGCACGAGCGGCGAGGACGTGGACAGCCTTCAGCGGCAGCTGGTGGATCTCGGGTATATGAGCAAGACGACGGGCTATTACGGCGACGAGACCGTAAAGGCCGTGAAGGATTTTCAGGAGCGCAACAGTTTGTCGGCGGACGGCAAGACGGGCGAGCACACGCTGGACCTGATCTATTCGCCGGAAGCCAAGCCCAGCGCGTCCAAGGCGCAGGCCGAGAAGCGCCGCGCCAACGTGGACAAGATGATCGAGGTGGCGAAGGACCAACTGGGCAAGAAGTATATACTGGGTAACGAAGGCCCGAACACGTTCGATTGCTCCGGCCTCGTGTATTACTGCCTGAAGCAGGCGGGCTCGTCGCGCGGGCGCTACAACGCCGCCGGTTACTCGCGCGTGTCCGACTGGCAGGAGATCAAGTCGATGAACGATCTGGAGAAGGGCGACCTGCTGTTCTTCTGGAACAACGCCAAGACCAAGGTGGGCCACGTCGGCATCTACGTGGGCGGCGGCATGATGGTGGACGCATCGTCCAGCAACGGTAAGGTGGTCAAGCGCTCCTGCACCACGTCCTACTGGAAGAGGATGTTCGTCCGGGCGCGGCGGCCTTGGTAGAGTGAACAGATAAAGCAAAGCGGGCCATGGGATGCATCCGGGCCCGCTTTTTTGTATGCGGAGAAATGGTTGGGATAAGGCCGCGGGGCGCTGCCCCACACCTCGATGGAGGCCCCGCCTCCAGACCTCGACATGCCTTTCTAGGTAAGGTGGGGGGATAGAACCCATGACTGAACGCCATGGGTTATTTGAACTATTCTGTAGAATTATGGCGAAGATGTGTGATATAATACAAAAAGACTTCTGAAAAATAGTATTATGTCTATAATGTGCAGGTAATTATTATAAGAGGTACACTTAATAGTTTTTAGCCATTTTACATTATAGCAATAATAGGAAGCTCACTATAGCTAGCCCATCTGTTAGTCTCGGATGACTTAGGGCGTTTTATTTATATATTAAAATCTGGGTTCTAACAACCATGAACCTCGCAGCCTCTTTCTTTTAGTATTTTGACAGTGTCCTGATTGCTGAGAAGAGTCTCATTATCTATATATACTTCTGTTAATTTTGTCAGATCCATTAGAAGGCTTATATCGCTGATATTGTTACCATCTAACCTAAGTCTGCTCAGGTATGTCAGCCCCGATAACGGGCTTATGTCGGTTATATTATTATCGCTTAGATTGAGAATAACCAGATTAGTAAGACCGGACAGCGGTCTTATGTCGCTTATATTATTATAGCTTAGAAGGAGAATTTGCAGGTTAGTAAGACCGGACAGCGGTCTTAAATCGCTGATATTACTGTGCACCAGAAAAACAGTAGTGAGATTGGTAAGACCGGACAGCGGTCTTAAATCTAAATAACTTGAATTATTATAATTTATTTCAAGGCATTTTAGGTTTGACGCATATTCAATGCCGGACAGATTGTGTATATCCGTACTGATATAGTTTGCGTCCGCTTCGCCTATTACCGGTCCATAAAGCGTCATATTATCTATCTTTCGTAAGTCTTCCACCGTGAGCTTGTCGCCTTTCACAGGTTCGCCAAGCCCCTGCAGTGTTTTGATTATCCCTTCCTTCAGCCCCGGGTCGCCGATGTTTACTGGTGTATCTGGATCAACATCGACATTCGTAATAACAGGCGCACACGCGGTAAACAGGGTGAGGACAGCCAGTAAAAGACATGCATTTGCAATAGCTTTTCTTTTCATATATACCTCAGGTTATTATCGGATTTCGTAAGGTCGTGAAATATCACATGATGATAAATATAATAATGCAATAATTATACATAATGCTTTATTTTATGTCAATAATCAGAATGATACCTCTAATGTTAAATTATTATATAACATATGACACGGAATAAGGTTTTTTGCAGATATAATAAAGTTATAGAGTAGGTTTGAGGTTCGTAACAAATAAAAAAGTAAGTATTGCGCATTATCCATATAATATGCAATTTGCGATCTCTATTCTCTCTGTCGGTTTATTAGTTGCATTCTGGAATATAAAGATGGTCGGAAGTAGAAATCTCAAGGGAAATGCGTTGATAAAGTCATTTTCCTGATGGGATTCCAAAGGGATGAATCCCTTTGGCGGTGGTTTGGAGGCGGAGCCTCCAAGGCCTTAAACATGCCTCAAACTTCTTACCCCCGCTCGCAGTAGGGCCGTCCGCCGTTGGTGCGGTGGTGCTCCCGGCAGGCGTCGCAGTTCTTGTAGCGCGGGCAGTTCTTCTTCTTGCAGGGGCACAGTTCCGGGTTCCACCGGGCGGCCTGCTGCTCTTTCAGCTTTTCGAACTTCTTCAGCCGCTGCTTGTTGACGGCGGCGGAACCGTGATACGAGAACCACGCGATGACGGGGTTCCATTCGAGGACGGGCGATACCGGCTTGAAGTGGATGACGCCCGGGCTGTTGGTGGGGCGGCCGGGGCAGACGTCCTTCTCCTCGCCGTCCACAGTGACGCGGCACCACATATGCCCGGACACAAACGGCTGGATGGTGACGCCCTCCAGCACCGTTTCGGGTATCTCGTTTCTCACCGCGTGCACCAGGCGGCTCTGTATGCCGAGGCGCGCAAGTATGCCATTGAGTGCGCTGGCCTGATGCCAGCAGTAGCCTCGGCCCTTTTCAAACGCCGTTTCGGGAGAGTCGTATGAGTTGGTATACGAGTAGTATGTCATCTGCCTGTTCACCAGCGCCTGCGCGCAGGCCACCAGCTCCCAGCCGGCAAAGCCGGTGCCGCGGCATTCCAGAACAGCTTGATCAATCGTCATGGCGCATCCCTCCCGTTGATATTGGCGTCCTTATTATAACACACTCTTAAAGCGCGTGATATCGCGCATTCAATGCTTTTTGGTAAGTTTATTCCATTTAATTAATGGACCGTCAGTTAGTGGAAACGCGAACCATAGTTGACAAATGATAGAGGATATGATATCATCAGCCTATCCTCAATCGGATGGGATACAAGGCATTTCGTATGGCATACGGGGTGTCTTTTCCTTTGAAAGCGCCGGGGTTTTCTGCGGTGCCTGAATTTTTTATTGGGGTTTTAGGAGGCTTAATATGCAAAGACAGATCATGATGACTCAGCAGGACAGAACCAGGCTTCAGAAAATGATCAGTGACATATTGCTGACGGAGGTGGACGGCACCGAGCATGTGCGCGCGCTGGACAGCGAGATGAGCCGCGCCGCCGTTGTGGCCTCGGACGAGATTCCGCCGGACGTGATCACGATGCGTTCTCGCGTGCGGCTGTCGTTCGGGGACGGCGAAGACGAGGAGTATACGCTGGTCTACCCGGATGAGGCGGACCTGTCCGAGAACCGTATATCCGTGCTGTCGCCCGTGGGCACCGCCATATTGGGCTACCGCGCGGGCGACGTGATCGACTGGGACGTGCCGGACGGCAGCATCGACATCCGTGTGAAAAGCGTCGTGTATCAGCCTGAGGCTGCGGGCGACGAATAGCGGCCAACAACCGGCTTTAAGACTGCTGACAAAGGCCATAGACCATGGAGGCTCTGCCTCCGTACCTTCACCCCGAAAAGCCATCGGCTTTTCGGGGACCCCGTACCTCCGCTTAAGGGGTAAGCCCCGCCTGTGCCCCGGAGGGGTATGAGAATCCCATCAGGAAAATGCCTTTGTAAAGGCATTTTCTGTATTTTGCATGTCTTTGCTCGAAAAGAAGCGGGATCCCAGAGAGCAGCATCTCAGTGCATCATGATTGTCCATCAAGCTGAGGGAGGTTGTCTTTGGATATGCTGCTATACGTTCGGACATGATTTTCCCTCTCAGAGATAGTATTTGCCGCTGATGCGCACCGTCGCGCCGCCGCCGAACTGCACGCGTCCGTCCGGCGCGGCCAGATGTACGGTATTGAATATGCGATCCTTTCCGCCCTGCTCGATGCGGATAGCTGAGCCGTCCCACAGGCCGTGATTTAGCATATAATACCCGAAGGCGCTGTTACCCGAACCGGTGGCCGGATCCTCCAGATATCCGAAGCGCGGCGCGAACACCCGCGTGTGCGCGTGGTAGCCCATGCCCGCCGTCTCCATCGAAAATATCAGTATGATGTCGACGCTTTGCATTTCGCAGAACGCCTTGAGCGAAGTCTCGTCGGGGAACACGCTGATCTCGTCTGTGAGGCGGGCGACAGGTACGATGAGCGTGGCCAGCCCTGCGTTGATCACGTCGATGGGGCGGGTTGACAGGCTATCTTCAGGCAGCTCCAGAGCGGCGGCAGCTTCGACCCGCGTCAGTGCAGTGCCGATGTGGACAGCGTCGGGTGCCGTGATGAACACCGCGCCCAGATCGGCGGCCCGGTTGGATACGGAGAGCACGCCCTTTTTGTTGGTCTCCGCTGTGATCTGCGCTTTTCCGGCGAAGCGGGGGTCGCTCGCCGCCAGATCGTACAGGCAGGCGATGGTGCCGTGGCCGCAGAAGTCCACTTCGCATTCGGAGGAGTAGTACGTCAGCTTCACGTCCGCCACGTCGCTCGGCTCGCAGTACACCACCTCGGATACGAAGCCCTTGTGCTGCTGAGCTATGGCGAGCATCTCGTCCGGCGTCAGCGTTTGGCCAGGTGCGAGGTAAATGCACGCCGCCGGGTTTCCGGCAGAGCCGCCCGCCGCGAACGCGTCGATCTTTTTGTAGCTGTATGCTCTCATTTAAGTCCCTTCCTGTTGGATCATCAGGCATATTCGCAATTATACCATATAAAGGATGAGAGAGGAAAGTTGTATACAGAGCCGCTGACCACATGGCCATGCAGCGCGAAGCGAAGCATCCCCCTCTCAAAAGCCGTAAATAGAATGGCGGATTACATCGGTATTTGCCAGAAATCCAGCGGCATTGTAGAATATCAGCATAACGGCAGTGAGGAGAATAACAACATGGTCAGGTTTAGGACTCATACGTGCAAAGACGAGCAGGTACTGATGCGCGACGCTTTTTCCATGCTGGTGCCTGAGGGATGGGAGGTTTCCGGCGGCCTTGTCTGGCGGCAGCACCCCACAATGCCTGCGGCCATCAGCCTTTGTATGCAAAGCCCGGACCGGTATTATGAGCTGCGGATGTTTCCCTCCATGCCTTACTGCTGGAACGAGTCTCCGATGGGCTTTTTCGCGCCGTCCGAAGGCAGCTATTACATGGGCAACGAGGTGCGCCATCCGCCGCAGGGCTTCGCGGACTACACCGCGCGGTATCTGCTGCCGATGACAGGCGGACGGATACTGTCCTCCCGCGCCTTCCCCGAACTGGAGGCGGTGCTGCGTCAGGAGAACGCCGCGCCATTCGGCTGCGCGGTGGATGTATCCGCCGGCGTTTCGCAGGTCGAGTATACGCTGGATTATGAGGGCGAGATGATATGCGGCATTGCGGTGACACGGATGATGTACGGGCAGCTGACATGGATCGCGGACAGACTGATCATGACGCGGATGCCCAAGATGGCGGGCGTCGGCCCGGGCGGCTGGATATTCCCGTTTATGTTAAATTCGTTCAAGCTGGATATCGAGTGGTACAACGGCTACTATCAGCACACGCAGATGCTGTCCGCCAACGTGATGCAGGGTATCTGGCAGGCGGGCGTCACCAGCCGCATCATTGCCAATACATACAACCAGATTTCAGACACCGTGCGCCGGAGCTACGAATACCAGCAGGCCAGCAATGCCCGGGTATATCAGGGCTATAGCGAGGCGATGCGCGGCGTTAACAGCTACTACGACCCGTACAAGGGCTACGCGGTCGAGTTCCCCTGCGACTACCGGTATGTATACGCCAATCCGCTTGGAGAATATATCGTAACCAACGATGCGGGCTACAACCCGAACGTCGGCTCCAACATGAACTGGACAAACCTGAACAGATAATTTTTTGCAGGTCTGCTTTATTTCAGATATACCGCCGCGTCTTTTTACAGTAATCCGCGTAAGCCGCGCCGTATATCTTTTTCAGTGAGGCTTCCTCGCGCAGTATCTGGCGGTGTATGAGCGCCGTCACGGCGGCGAAGTAAACCAGCAGTACCCAGTTGGCGAGTATCAGGAATATGCCGCAGAACACGAGAATGAAGCTGACGTAGATGGGGTTGCGGCTGACGGCGAAGATGCCCGACGTGACCAGTGTGCCCGGGTGGTCTTCGTCTATGCCCACGCGAAAGCTCTTGCCGAAGGCGATCAGGCTGAGCAGGAAGCAAACCAGCCCCAACGCGCACAGACCAACGCCCGCCCACGCCGCCGCGGCGCTGTCAAACAGCGCATGACCCAGCGTCGGCCAGCCGAACGCCCCGGCCAGCACGATGTAAATGTACAGCAGCACAAACGGCGGTATGAAAAAATCCTTCTTGTCCAGCTCTCCGAATTTGAATGCCGTGATGCCTTTGCTTTTAAGCAGCAGCACACGGCCAGCCACCAGCAAGATCAGCAGCGCAAACGCCGCCGCCGCGAAATACTTTTGCATATCAGAGCCCCCTTTTTATATGTTGCGGGCGGGAAAACGTCAATGGCAGTCCGCCGCCCCCAGATATTCCTCGAAGGTTTCACCGCTTTTTTTCATCGCCTTCGCCGCTTCCACGCCCACAAAGCGCCAGTGCCACGGCTCGTAGATCACGCCGGTGATGTCCTGCTTGTCCTTCTTATAGCGCAGCGTGAAGCCGTAATCCTGCGCGTTGGCGGCCAGCCATTTGAACGCGTCCGTTTCCGCGAAGCCCTTGTCGCGCTTGGTATACGACGGCGTGACGATATCCAGCGCGAGGCCGGTCTGGTGCTCGCTGGTGTTCGGGCGCGCCGTAATCGTCGCGGCCTCCGCCTCGGCGTCCTCGCGGCTATAGCCTTTGTCCAGGTAGCTTTTCACTTTTTCTTCAAACAACTCTTTCTGACGGTCGTAGCTGCGGTAGGCGTCCACCAGCTTAAACCGGACGCCGTCCGCCTTGGCGTCCGCGAACATCTCCTTGCAGATATCGAGTATCCGCTTGTCCACCTGCCCGCCCTCAAAATCCGCCACCGAAACGGAGAAATCGTCCGGAAGATAGCTTTCGGGGTTGACGAGCACGGAAGCCCAGTCGCCCGTCGGCACGTCCGCATCGGGGTGGTGCTGGGAGATGGTATAGTCGCGGCTGACGTAGCCGATGACGCCGTCGTATGAGATGTGTGCCCAATCGTCCTCATAGGCGATCACGTTCGCCGTCGCGCCGCCGGGCAAGGAGCCGACGATATCGCCGCTTTTGCTGGCCGTGCCGCGTATGTTTACCGAATCGTCCGCCGTGCATACCAGCTGCCCCAGATACTCCGGTTCAGGAGTAGCGGCGGGCGTGGGGGACGGCGTGGGGTCGGGCGAGGTGGTGGCGATGGGAAAAGGAACCGCCGTGGCCTTGGGCGTTGGGGCGGCTGGCGTTGCGGCAGGCGCTGTCGCGGGCGAAGGCGTCGCCGAAGTCACGTCCGCCGGGACTGAGCAGCCACTCAGCGATAATAAAAGCAGGGCGAACGCAATGCAGCGTCCGCCTCTTTTTAAACCTGTCCTGTTCGTATTGTGTACTGTTGCTTTCATATTGTCATTATAGCACATGCGGTATTTGCTGCACAGGCCTCCTTATGCTTCGGGAGTGGGCTCCGTTGTCGGTTCGGGCGTCGGTTCCGGCGTTGGTGCCGGTGTCGCCGTGGGTCTCGGCGTGGCCGTCGCCGTCGGTCTGGGCGTTGCCGTGGCCGTGGGCTTGGGCGTCGCCGTGGGCTTTACCGTAGGCTTGGGCGTCGCCGTGGGCGTCGCCGTGGGCATGGGCGTTGCTGTCGGTTTTACCGTTGCTTTGGGCGTCGTCGTCGGTTTGGGTGTCGCAGTCGGTTTAGGCGTCGCCGTGGCCGTGGGAGAGGCTTCCGGTGTGGCCGTGGGCGATACCGTCGCAGTCACCAGCGGGGTTTGAGTCGGTGTCGGCGTGGGGACCGCCGCCACGCCAGTCACCGGGTACTCATCCGTCAGCGTGCCGGATGGCTCCGCGGCGGCATAAACGGTGGACATCGGGCCGACCGCGCCCGTCGGTACTTTGGCGTTGTTGTTATTCAGCAGCAGGAACAGCGCAGCGACCGTCGCGATCAGCGCAAGGCCCGCCAGAATGATGATGCGGCGTTTCCTTAAAGCCTCGGACCGGGGCGGCCGCACCGCCGGAAATGCCTGAGCGCCGGACGCCCGGTGGCTGCGCTCCGTTTCAGGCATGTGCCTTGCGGCGCGCCTGCCGCTTTTGAACGGGGGCGGATCGAGGAACAGATCGTCGTCGCCCAGCGCGTCCAGCTCATCATCGTCCAGCGGCAGACGGACCGGCCTGCTGGTGCGCGATACCGATCTCTTTTCCGTAGCGCCCGCCAATGTCTGCTGCTGCGAAACGGTCTTTCGGGCAGCGGGTTGCGCGGCTGGTTTCCTTTTCGTCGTTTTGGGGATAGCCGCAGCGGATTCGTCTATGTCCGGAACAGTCCGGGGCCGGACCTGCCTTGTCGCAGGCGCGGGGTTTATTGCGCTGCGCGCCTGCGCGTCTATGGCCGGAGCGTCGGCAGTGTCCTGTGCCTGGATTGCAGCTGCCTTGCTTGCCATGCGGCTGAGCGGCATGGTGGGCGGGGCCGTGGTATCCGGATCGACCGCGAAAATATCCGCATTGGAGGCCTTCATCGCCATGCGGCTGCTGGGTCTGCGGCGGGTTGCTGCAGCCGGTTTTGTTCCATCGGCAGCCGGCGGGTTTGCACTCGCAGCCGGTTTGCGTCCCGGTTCAGGAACGGGGGCGCGGTGTATGTCGGCTGACTGTTGAGCATGGCGTGCCGCTTTGCCGCCTGTCGGCGCAAAGACGGATTGTCCATTGTATGGCGCTGTTTCACCCTGCGGCACGGCTGTCGCCGTCTCCTGGGCTGGCTGGGCCTGTGCGGCGGCGGAACGTCGCCCGGACTCGGGGGCGGGTGCGCGGTGAACAGGCACATCCTTTCGCGGCAGCGCCTGAAGGTGCGACGAACCGCCCCGGTAACGCTGTGCGTCCTGGGAGACCCCGAAATCAGCCGCGGGGCTTCCGCTCTCCGCAGCCGGTTTTTCCGGTTTGATCGTTTTAACCTTAAAATAGTCGCGGCCTTGGGGCAGCGGATATTCCGGTCGCCGTGAGTTGTTTATTTTTGAAACGGCAGAGCCTTGTTTTTTATTCATATCTCAACCACTCCTATGCTAAAAAAACCGATTTATCGGTCTCACTATCATAACTCAAATATTACGAAAAGTCAAAGAAACGTAACAAAAAAGACACAATTACCGAATTATATCCAAAGTTGGTTACAGACGGAAAATTTAAGTTCAAAATACGGATTTAAATAAAAAGCTTGCAGTATCAAAATACTGTAAGCTGACTAAAAAGATACATGATCCGGCGCAGGCAAAAAATACTGCAACTACGTTTTCCTTAAAAACCTCAATCGTTCTGTTCAAATGCTATCTGCGTTAAAAACAACCTTATTCCTTCCGCCGCTTTTCGCTGAATATAGATTATTATCAGCTCTTTTAATTAAATCATCTTTTTTCACGTTCGCCGTTGAGCAGTATACTGCGCCAACGCTGACTGTCAGATTGGCGCCCGGCTGATTGTCCTGAAACCTGAAACAATAATTCTCCACAGTTATTCTTATCTTCTCTGCAACTATTTTAATCCCTTCCTCTGAAGTCTGGCAACAGATAACAGCAAACTCTTCTCCGCCGTATCTGCATAATATATCAGTTGGATACAACACTTCTTTAACAACAGTCACAATCGTTTGTAAAAGTTCATCTCCTGTCAAGTGTCCATTGTTATCGTTATATATTTTAAAATAGTCTATATCAAACATAATTAACCCAAAATTATTGATTCTTTTGCATGGTTCCTGACCATAGCTTTGCAGTCTATTTACACGGTCAATCTCTTGCTGTAATCTTTCATCAAAGAAATATCTGTTATAAGACTGGGTCAGCCAATCCCGAGTTGCCAAGCTCTGCAGCCTTTCATTGAGCTGCATGACTTTCTTTAAATTGTTTTTATGCTCCGTAATATCTTTTTTTAAAATTATGGTTCCTATGTGATTGCCGCTGATATAAATAGGTGTGATTTCCACCATATAATAGACGACACCTTCACCCATGGATCTGAGCATTTCAAAGCTTACTTTTTTTTGCTCACGAATTGACTCATCCAGAAAACTCATAAATTTCTTAATATCGGAATCATTATAATTTTTTCTGATTATCTCCATAATGCCAATTTTTCTGACAACTCCGGCAAAACCGCCTGCAAAAGCTTTGTTGTAATCAATGATTTCAAAGTCTTCATTAATAACCACATAGCTGTCGGAAATCAAGTCAACGACTGTTTGCAAAGCGATGGGTATTACATTTAGGAAATCAAACTTTACCGTCGCTAATATAAAGAAAATGATGGTAATGGCGAAGGCAATATTTTCAATTGATGTTGGCCAATCAAAGATCTTAAATGTGCTTACAGCGTCAATGATCAGCGCAATCATAATACCAATAAATATTAACAATGATTGTTTGGAAAAAAGGCCATAATTTTTTATGGAAAAAACGACGAGATAAGCCAGACCAACCCCTATACACAGATATGAATATATCGTATGTATGGTAAAATAGATCCCGAAATTTTGCTCGGAGGGTATCAGGCTAAAAGTAGTATAAAACAAGTGATGGCTCTGATTCGTAAACAGCACCGCGATAGAGATGGCGGGAACGATAAACAGCAACGCATGCCTCCAGGTAAATTTTATTTTGGTTTGAGCAAAGATTAATCCTGTAAATAATATTGAAATCGATACCAGAATCGTACCCAAAAAGTACAAACGTTCGCAAAGCGTCAATATCCACGGGACATTGTTAAAGGCCGGATATAATAACACTGCAATATTCCATATAAGAATGCTTATCGATATACTTAAGACAGCATAATGAATTTGTTTTTTCTGCTTTCTTTTTGCTACTAAAAATAAAAAATACAGCACAACCAATGTGGATAGAATCAGCAGTATATGGACGATATCGACATTGTCCAAATTAATAGACCCTCCTCATGATATAAGCAGTTCTGACTATAATATCGAGCCATAAGTTTAATCAATTTAGCAGTAACAGCAATTTTCGGAGCAATAACAACGGATTATTATGAAAAAGCGCATTCTCATATGGACCTGCCGGTTTTGGATGGGCCTATAGGGCTTTGGGAAAATAAAAACAGGCAGAGTGTTTGAACAGTATTCCCTACCTGTTATCATTTTGGCGTGCCCGGGGGGATTCGAACCCTCGACCTTTTGATTCGTAGTCAAACACTCTATCCGGCTGAGCTACGGGCACATTTGCTTTTTGAACGCCTGACTATTCTAATATAAACTCAAACCGATGTCAACAACGCCCGATCAAAAAAAGTCCGCATCTGCAAATAATAAAATAAATTCGACCATCAAGCATGAAAACCCCGGTTATATGTTTGCCTGCGCTTAAAACAACTGAAAGCATATACCATACGTACATGCGGTTCTCATACGATATATGTATTTGGTAAGACAACTTCGTCCTATATTGATTTTATTGCTCTGAAATACGGGAGATTGTTAAAATATTGCTATCAACATCTGTGGTTTTAATCAAGGCCCGTTGCTACAATAATATTGACAATACCCGAAAAGAATCTCTTTAGCGAGCGATGCTAATGAGAGCCCCGAATATAAGAAAACGCGCCCCGAACGGACAGAAGTGCTGTTCGGGAGCTGCGGCGGGGCAGGCTCCTGCTTCCGGTCTGATCCGGAGTGTGAAAATAATTTCTTCGGCAGGAGTACTATTTTAATGAATAATAAAATCCAGAGAATATTTTAAATAACAAAAAAATACTGATGGTACGGTAAACACACACAGGCGGTCAATTTAGCGCATATGCACCTTAATTTACGCTATTCATCGTAAATGGGTTAAAGGCTAACATGGGGTTATCAAAAATAAGGAGGAACCCCAGATGTCTAAAAAAATTGGCATCCTTTTGTTGGCTCTCGCCATGATCGTTGCAATGTTCGCAGCTTGCGGCACTCCGGAACCTGTACAGGAAAAGCCGGAAGCTCCCGCTCCCACGGAAGCTCCTGCGGTAGAGACGGAAGCTCCAGCTGAGCCGGTTGCCGAAGAAGTGCTCGTGGGCGTGACGATGCCGACGAAGTCTCTGCAGAGATGGAACGAAGACGGCACCAACGTGAAAGCTGCGCTGGAAGCTGAAGGTTACAAGGTTGACCTGCAGTATGCCGACAACAAACAGGACGTCCAGAACAGCCAGATTGAAAACCAGATCACCCTGGGCTGCAAGCTCCTCGTGATTGCTTCGATCGATGGCGGCGCGCTGGGCGGTGTTCTGGAGCAGGCGAAAGCGGCGAACATTCCGGTTATCGCTTATGACAGACTGATCACCAACACTGACAAGTGCGACTACTATGCCACGTTCGACAACTACGGCGTTGGCAAAATGCAGGGCGAGTTCATCGAGAAGGCTCTGGGCCTCAAAGACGGCGCGACCGGCCCCTTCACGATGGAGTGCTTCGCGGGTGACCCCGGCGACAACAATGCGACGTTGTTCAACCAGGGCGCTATGGACGTTCTTCAGAAGTACATCGACAGCAAAGTGCTGGTCGTGAAATCCGGCCAGGTTGCCAAAGAGCAGATCGCTATCACCAACTGGGAGTCCAAGGGCGCTCAGGACAGAATGGACAATTTGCTGACCGGCTTCTATGCTGACGAGAACATCGACGTGGTCCTCTCGCCGAACGACAGCCTGGCACAGGGCATCGTGGCTTCTCTGAAGTCTGCCGGCTATGGCACGGAAGAGAAACCCTATCCGGTGCTGACTGGTCAGGACTGCGACAAGATCAACGTGGGTCAGATCATCCGCGAAGAGCAGTCGATGTCCATCTTCAAGGACACCCGCGTGCTGGCGCAGCAGGTCATCGCGATGTCCAAGGCTCTGCTGGCCGGACAGGACGTCCCGGTTAATGCGGAATATGACAACGGCGTGATCAAGGTTCCGTCCTTCAACTGCGAAATCCAGTTCGCCGACAAGAGCAACTGGAAGGCGCTGCTGGTGGACAGCGGATACTATCAGCTGTCTGACATTCCGGACGCTGAGTAATCCTGTAGTTATGCTTTGTGGAAATGGCGGCAGCTCTGCTGCCGCCATTTTTCATACAGGCTCACCGTATGGGGGGCGTGTGCCAAAGCCGGGAAAAGGCAGCCACTAAGGGGTTCCTGATTGAAGCCGTCAGGCTTTTTTAAGGGTATTGGTTATAAGGAAGTAATGCTTCAAGTTAAGATAAGCAAGGAGTGGTCGCATGTCGGAATACATCCTGGAAATGGAGAATATCACAAAAGAATTCCCGGGCGTCATCGCTTTAAAGGATGTTACCTTTCAGGTTAAAAAAGGGGAGATCCATGCGCTGGTGGGTGAGAACGGCGCGGGTAAATCCACGCTGATGAGTGTGCTCAGCGGGATTCATCCGTTTGGCTCGTACAGCGGGGACATCATTTTCAAAGGGGCGGTGTGCAAGTTCAATAATATTCGCGAAAGCGAAGCGGCGGGAATTGCCATCATCCATCAGGAACTTGCGCTGAGCCCTTACCTTACGATTGCGGAAAATATTTTTCTCGGAAACGAAAGAGTAAAGGGCGGCGTCATCAACTGGGACGAAACCAACGAGAAAGCCCGTAAGCTCATGGAACGGGTGGGTCTTAAAGAGAAATACACCGCGCTGGTCAAGGATATCGGCGTGGGCAAGCAGCAACTGGTGGAGATCGCCAAGGCGTTGTCCAAAAACTGCGAGCTGCTGATACTCGACGAGCCGACCGCCGCGCTCAACGATGACGATTCGGATAATCTGCTCGAGCTCCTAAAAATGCTCAACAGGGAGCAGGGCATCACGTGCATTATGATCTCGCACAAGCTTCATGAGGTGATCAAGATCGCCGATAACATCACGGTGCTGCGGGATGGCAAAACCATCGAGACACTGGACAACAGCGAGGCGGTCAGTGAAAGCCGCATCATCAAAGGCATGGTGGGCCGCGAGCTTATGGACCGCTTCCCGAGGCACAAAGCCAAAATAGGCGAAATCGGATTCGAAGTGAAGGACTGGGTGGTGTACGATCCGCTGAACGAGGAGCGGATGGTGCTCGACCATGTGGACATCAACGTACGCAAGGGCGAGATCGTCGGGCTGGCGGGGCTGATGGGCGCGGGGCGCACCGAGCTGGCCATGAGCATATTCGGTCGGACCTATGGCAAAAAAATCAGCGGCAAGGTCATTAAAGACGGTAAGGAGCTGGTTTTGCACAGGGTCAATCAGGCGATCGACAACGGCATCGCCTATGTGACCGAGGACAGAAAGACGGCGGGCCTTGTTTTGATCCAGGATATAAAATGGAACATCACGTTGGCCAAGCTGAACAAGGTCCACAGGTATATGACCAACGAAGACGAGGAGATCGTCATCGGCAAGGAATACCGGGAAAAGCTGGATATCAAGTCGTCCAGCGTGTTCCAGAGGGTGGGCAACCTGTCGGGCGGAAATCAGCAGAAGGTGGTTCTCTCCAAGTGGATATTTGCCGACCCGGACGTGCTGATACTGGACGAACCGACCAGAGGCATCGACGTGGGAGCCAAATACGAAATATACAAGATCATAATACAGCTGGCGGAGGCCGGCAAGTGCGTGATCATGATCTCGTCGGAGCTGCCCGAAATACTCGGCATCACAGACCGGCTCTACATCATGAATGAAGGGCGTATCGTCGGTGAGCTGCAGACCAGCGAGGCGACTCAGGAGGGCATCATGTCCACGATCATTCAAAGTTCTGCTGAAGGCAACAGGGGGAATATGAAATGAATAAAGTCAAAGAATTTGCCAACCGCAACATGCGGCAATACGGAATGCTGGCTGCGCTGATCGTCATCATGGTGATATTCGGCATTCTGACACAGGGCAAGCTGATATGGCCGAGAAACGTATCGATGCTGGTGCGCCAGAACAGCTACGTGCTGATACTCGCTATTGGCATGATGCTATGCATACTGACCGGCGGCAACATCGACCTTTCGGTCGGTTCGTTGGTGGCTCTGGTCAGCGCGATGTCCGGTATGCTGGCGACCACGCTGGGCTGGCCCGCTTGGCTCGCGATCATACTCAGCGTACTGACAGGCTTGCTGGCCGGCATGTGGCAGGGCTTCTGGATCGCGTTCGTCAAGGTTCCGCCGTTCATCACAACGCTTTCCGGCATGCTTGTGTTCCGAGGCATCAACAACATTATATTGGACGGTCAGACGCTGCCGCTGCCGAAGCTGTACGTCACCATCGGCGCGGGCTCCGTTCCCGATATCGCACCCAAGTCCGCACCCGACTTCCTGCACATCGGCGATTTTCTGAATCTTCAGAACAAGCCCGAGTTTTTGAACGTTACCACGCTGCTCGTCGGCCTGGCACTGTCCATCATCTACGTCATCTATCTGTTCATCCACAGAAAGAACAAGCTGGCAAAGGGTTATGAAGTGTCGACGTTTGGCGCAGTCGTCGGAAAAGCCATCGCGTTCTTTATCATCATCAACATATTCTCCTACTGGCTGGCGATGGACGAGGGCATTCCGATACTGCTGATCATACTTGCCGTGCTGTTCGCGCTCTATACGTTTATCGCCACCAAGACGATACCGGGGCGCCATCTGTATGCTCTCGGCGGCAACGCCAAGGCGGCGGAGCTGTCGGGTGTCAACATCCGCAAGATGATGTTCCTCGTATACTCCAACATGGGTCTGCTGGCGGCGATCGCGGGCATCGTGACGGCGGGCCGTTCCAACTCCGCCTCGCCCAACGTGGGCATGAACTTCGAGCTGGACGCCATCGGCGCGTGCTTCATCGGCGGTGCATCCGCATACGGCGGCATCGGCACCATCTGGGGCGCGATGATCGGCGGCTTCATCATGGGCGTGATGAACAACGGCATGTCGATGATCGGCTTCGATGTCTTCCTGCAGTCGGTGGCCAAAGGCCTGATCGTGCTGCTGGCGGTGGCGTTCGACACCTATACAAAATCGAAATCCAGGGTTAAATAACCTTCTTTTCATTCCTCCATCGTCCTTCCCGGGTTTCAGCCGCCCGGGAAGACAACCAGCCTGAGGCTTCGCGGCGGCCCGCCGCCGAGCCTTCAGGCTGGTTGCGTGAAAAGGGGGACATGTTCTACCAGTCAGGACGGCAGTATGGTATAATAGAAATACTATCTGACCAAAGCGAGGTCGTTCAATGAAAGTAAAAACAAAGACGGACCGGCGGACGGGGCAAATGTCGGCGGAATACTACGACATAGCCGACAAGAAGCAGTTCCGCGCGTGCCTGCTGCAAAAGATAATGGAAGCGGCGCAGGGTGAAACGGTGCTGATGGTGGATACCAATCAGCGGCTGGCCGATGCTTCTGCCGATGAACTGCTGGAAACGCTGAAGCGAAGCGGGCTGGAGCCCCTCGTGCTGGCCATCGCGGCCAACTCCCAGCATTTTTTTGGTTTCAACTACTCGCCAAAAAAGAAAAGGGCATTGGAAAAGCTGATTCTGATCAGCTTTGACGGCGGGACCGTTCCCGGCGAAGAAGCGCTGTCCGCGCTGGCGGCGTATGATATCGCGCTGGGCATCGGGCCGGATAAAACGCTGCAGGAACTGGGCAATCTGATGAGCATCGGCACGCCGCTCTACGGCTCGGGATTATTCCGGCAGGAGATGTATGACTCCATACTGTGCGCGACGGTGCGCAGCTCTTTTGACATAAGCCGGCATATTAAGGAAACGACGGATGAAATGGGTATATAAAATCACATTCGGGCTGCTGCTGGCCATCATACTGGCCTCCGCTGCCGGTTCGCTGTTTTTTTACACCAGCGTGAACGATAATTATGCGCAGGAGTCGGCCTATGTGATGCGTGACGACACGCCGAAATATCATTTTTCGCTGATACTGAACGCAGAGGACGATATATTCTGGCAGGACTTCAAGAAGGGCGCGTTTGAGGCATGCAAGGTATTTGACGCGGCCATCGAGTTCAACCCGGTTTCCGAACCCGACCGCAACAACCAGATCGTCGAATACATCAATATCGCCAACAAGTCCCAGCTGAACGGCATCATCGTGGCGGGGGAGAACACCGAGGAGTATAAAACGGCGATCAATGACGCGACGGCGCAGGGCATCAACATCGTCGTCGGCGAGTTCGAAGCCATCAACTCCGACCGGTTGTCGTATGTGGGCACCAACTATTATGAATACGGCGTGGAAGCGGCCCGGCTGATCGCGCAGGCGGGCGGAGACGCCATGCCGGTGAACCTCGCGGTGATACTCTCCAGCGAGGACGATGACGAGCTGAATACCGTGTCTACATCGCAAAACGACATCATGATGAACGGACTCAAAAGCGTGCTGATCAACATCGTGAGCCTGCTGTACCGCAGCAACGATCTGCTGGGCGCGGAAGACCTGATTCGTTCGATACTGACCGAGCATCCGGACATCGACGTGCTGCTGTGCACCAACTCCAAGGACACGGTGGCGGCGGCGCACGTCATCGTGGAACGCAATCTGGTGGGCAAGGTGTCCATCGTGGGCACCGACATCAACGACGAGATCGCCAACTACATCGAGAAGGGCGTCATATTCGGCACAGTGGACCGCAACGGATACGATGCAGGCTACAGGAGCGTCGCAACGCTGTTTGAAAGCATGGGCGACACATTCAAATCCAGCTATGTGGATGTGAACGCCAAGGGCTATACCCTTGTGAACATTTCGACATACGAGAAGCATTGATATGAAGAAGACGGAACGCCGCCGGATATTCCGGAGCATAAAAACCAGAATGACAGCCGTGTTTGTGTTCACAACAATACTGATGAGCTTAACGAGCATATTCATACTCATCACATCGCGCAACCTGATAGAGAAGATGGACGACATGTTCTCGGCCAACGTGCAGATAGAAGAGTTCCTCGGGAACATGGAGCAGCTGGACACGTATCTGACCAACTACCTGATGACGGACAACTCGGACAGCCTGCTCAACTATTACCGTCAGCGGGACGCGTTCCGGGAACGGGCGCAGACGATGTTTGACGCGTCTCAGGGCGTCTACAACGAGGATGACTTGATATATAAGGACATCGTGTACATGGTGGATTCGTATCTCAAGCAGACGGACGCGGCGGTGGAGGCCAAGCGCTTCAGCGACGCGGACGAATACATCGCGCGGTACGCGGATGCGGATCAGATATCCGGCTATATCCACACCTATGCCGACCGGCTGAACCTGTCCAAGGTGAGTATCAACACAGCGCAGTATATCGGCATGGCGGAAGACCTGACGAAGATGAGCTTCACCAACATCGTATTGATACTGTCGGTGGTGGGGCTGAACATACTGGTGATATCGCATCTGACGTACAACATGACGGGACCCATCGAGAAGTTGGCCCACTCGGCAGAGGCGATATCGCGCGGCAACTTCAATGCGGACGACATCATCGTGCATTCGCAGGATGAGCTGGCATTGATGGCGGACGCGTTCAACGGCATGAAGCATAGCATCCGCGATTATATCTCGGCGCTGCACGACAAGGCGGATACCGAGTCCCAGTTGCTAGAGCAGCAGATTGAGAACCTCAAAATACAGTCGCTGCTGGTGGACGCGGAGATCAAGGCATTGCAGATGCAGATCAACCCACACTTTTTGTTCAACACGCTTAACGCGGGCGTGCAGCTGGCGATGCTGGAAGGGGCGGAGCGCACCTCCGGTTTTCTGGACGATATCGCGCGCATATTCCGGTACAACGTAAAAAGCATCTCGCGAAAGGTTAAAATAAAGGAAGAGATCGACACCGTGCGGGCCTACGGCAACCTGTTCCATGTCCGGTTCGGCGATATCATACAGTTTTCCTACAACATCGACTGCAGCCTGCTGGATATCGACGTGCCGCCGCTCATCATACAGCCGATGGTGGAAAACGCCGCGATACACGGCGTGGGCAACCTGGAGCAGGGCGGAGTTATCACGATATCGCTGGAGCAGGGGGAGCCCGGATGGGCTAATGTGACGATAGAGGACAACGGTGTGGGCATGGGCGAGGAAACACGGCTCAAGATATTGCGCGGGCACACCTTCGAAAGCGAGAAGACGGGGCACACCACGGGCATCGGCGTGCACAACGTCGTTCAGCGGCTGAGGCTTTTCTTCGGTGAGGAGGACGTATTCGACATCGAGAGCCAGCCCGGTAAAGGCACCCGCGT
>JAEWWC010000198.1 GCA_023396555.1 Bacillota bacterium | reverse complement strand
GTCAGCGCCATATGCCCCGACACCAGATACCCCGTCTGTTCCTCCGGATGGCTGTGCATCGGAAGATCGACATCCTTTCCCATCACAAACTCCGTCATGAGCGTCTTTTCACCATAAATAAGCGTTTTACGTTTAATACCCGGCGCCGCCTGAATATATCCGCTGTCAGACACTTTGCTGTAATGCTCCATCACTGTATCTCCTTCAAGTATTCGTCGTCATGTTAACTGCAATCACAGACTGCTTCTAAGCTTACTAACCAAGATTAAAAAAGCGGCCGCACAGGCAGCCGCCTCATTATCATTGTATCAGCCGATATCCGGTATCGTAGACAGCCCCTGCTCCAGCATGTCGTCGGTGTATTCGAAGTCCTGCAGCTTACCGGAAAGAAACTCCTCATACGCTGCAAGGTCAAAGTCGCCATGGCCGGACAGGTTGAAGAATATCGTCTTGGCCTCGCCCGTCTCCTTGCACTTCAGCGCTTCCTGTATGGCATACGCCACCGCGTGCGAGGATTCCGGCGCGGGCAGTATAATCTCACTTCTGGCAAACAGCACTGCCGCCTTGAACACATCCGTCTGATGCACCGCCGCCGCGCCCACATAGCCGTCGTGATACAGCTGCGAGAGCAGCGCCGAGTCTCCGTGGTACCTGAGACCGCCCGCGTGAATACCCGCCGGTACAAAGTCATGCCCCAGCGTATACATCATCGTGATGGGCGCCATCTTGGCCGTATCACCGAAGTCATAGGCGAACTTGCCTTTTGTCAGCTTGGGGCACGCTGCCGGTTCCACTGCGATGAATTCCGTTTTCGTGCCTTTTGTCAGCTTATCCTGCAGGAACGGGAACGCGCAGCCCGAGAAGTTGGAGCCGCCGCCGTTGCAGCCGATCACGATGTCCGGGTATTCGTCTATCTTTTCAAACTGCTTCTTTGCCTCGATCCCAATTACCGTCTGGTGCAGTATGACGTGGTTGAGCACACTGCCCAGCGCGTAGTGCGTGTCCTCGCGCATCACGGCATCTTCCACAGCTTCGGAAATCGCGATGCCGAGGCTGCCCAGCGAGTCCGGATTCTTTTCGAGTATCGAGCGGCCCGCGTTGGTCAGCGGCGACGGGCTGGCTATCACGTTGGCGCCGTACGTCTGCATCAGCGTTTTGCGGTACGGCTTCTGGTCGTACGATACGCGCACCATGTAGACGGTGCACTCAAGACCAAACATCTGCGTGGCGATGGAGAGAGCGCTGCCCCACTGGCCCGCACCCGTCTCGGTGGACAGGCGTTTGATGCCCTCAATCTTGTTGTAGAACGCCTGCGGCACCGCGCTGTTCAGCTTGTGGCTGCCCGAAGGGTTGTTGCCCTCATATTTGTAATAGATCTTCGCTGGAGTGTCCAGTGCCTTTTCCAGCCCGTATGCACGGATCAGCGGCGACGGACGGAAAGCGGCGTACACATCGCGCACTTCCTTGGGTATATCAATATACCGCTCGGTAGAAACCTCCTGTTCGATCAGCGCTTTGGCAAAAAGCGGTTCAAGGTCGCTTGGCTGAACAGGCTGCTGCGTCATCGGGTTTAAATACGGCTTTGGAAGGGTCGGCATGTCCGCGGCAATATTATAATACTGCTTTGGCAATTCGTCCTCAGTTAAATAGACTCTGTTGGGAATCGTCTTCATGGTTCTCTTCTCCTCTATTCTCGTTATTTTTGTTCCACAAAGAATAACATCTCGTCTTTTCTCATCTCATCTCGCCGGGCCTGTGCCCAAAAAGAAATGTATCCCTGTCGAACTTATGCACAAGTATACGATATGGACAACTTTAATGTCAATACACATATACTAAAATTTTCACAATCCAATAATACCTGTCCCTTCATAATATTGCCGTATATTCCGCCCTGTCTCCGTAAAAGCTATGAAAAGGAGGTGTTGTTATGATCAGTTTGAACCAAAAAGAAACCTCGCTGCTTCAGGACCAGAAAAAGCACGAGGAGCTGTGCGTCAAAAAATACAGCAGTTATGCCAGCCAGGCTTCCGATCCCCAGCTAAAACAGCTGCTGACCACTCAGGGACAACAGGAGCAGCAGCATCTGAATTCGATAAACCAGTTGCTAGCGGGACAACTGCCGCCCACAGGCGGACAGCAAGGAGGCCAACAGAGTACCTCTGCTCAAAGCCAGCAAAATGTGCAGAGCTTTCCGCCTATACAGTCCGGCAACCCGTCCGCTCAGGCCGATGCCGTCATGTGCGAGGATCTGCTCTCCACCGAGAAATATGTTTCTTCCACATACAACACGGCGATATTCGAGTTTAGGGACCCCGGCGTCCGTCAAGTGCTCAACCACATCCAGAAGGAAGAACAGCAGCATGGCGAAGGCCTGTACGCCTATATGGCCAGCCATGGAATGTATCAGGCATAACCGAAGATGAAAAAGCGCGTGTCATACGCGCTTTTTCATTTGCCTATTTGTCACTATTCTCATCTTTTTTTATATTCTCGTATTCTAAATTGGTCTCTTGGCCGTCATCATCGCACTCATCCTTTTCCAATTTCAGTTTTATGGTATTGGGATCGTCATCCTCATCGTCTACATCAAAGTCCTGCATTTGGCGCTCCTTTTCTATCTTTGACAGCGCGAAAGCAATGCAGAATACGCGCAGGCTGATGTCGAAAGACACACTGATGTTCGGCTCATCTCCCAAAGGCTCATTCTGCAGACCAATATATGCCGTGATGGTCTCCCTGCGTTGACTCTCTTCGTCGTTCACCAGTGTTCACCTGATCCACCATTTGTCCATTATAAATATGTGTACCAGACAGTGAATAGACATTACCGCCTGCAAAGCCCTTCGTTGCAAGAGGAATGAGTCAACCACTGGCGCTGAGCCTGCCGCCACCGCTTGTGCAGCATCTGCGCCACCATCGCAGGCGGTGCGACTGACCCTAAGATGCTGAGCAACCTGTTCACCACACCGGGTATGTACACGCGCCGCCCGGCCATCACGCGGGTGATCGTGCGTTCCGCCACCTGTCCCAGCCCGTTGGTCGTCAGACTTCCCCAAAGCCCTTGCGCTGCGATGCCATGCAACGCCTCAGGTGTGGTTGCCAGCCCTCCGGGACACAGCGCCATCACGCGCACGTTCTCGTATTTGAGTTCCTGTCCCAGCGCGATGGAGAAGTCCAGCAGGAATCGTTTAGACGCGGCGTACGTTGCCTTGAGCGGTATCGGATAAAGCGATGCCAGACTGGACACGTTGACGATGTAGAACTTCTCCGCCTTTTTGCGGATGGACAGCGCCGCATGTGTCACGCGCAGCGTCGCCTCGATGTTCAGCCGCACGATGTCCGCGATGCGCTCGCCCGGCAGCGTCATGAAGCCGCCCTCGTTGTCGATGCCCGCGATATTGAGCAGCATATTTGGCCTCTTCTCCATAGCAGTGATGCGCTCGAACATGGCCGCCGTATGCGCTGCGTCGGTAATATCGCACACGTGCGTGTGCACCTTTGTGCCGTACTGCCGCTCCAGCCCCTGCCGAATGCTGCAAAGGCCCGGCTCGGAAATATCCGTCAGGAACAGCTCATAGCCCCGGCGGGCACATTCAGACGCCATTGCGCGCCCCAGTCCACCGCACGCTCCTGTGATCAATACCATCATGTTCATAGTTCGCCTCCTCCAAACTGAATGCCGCAGAGCTGCTCGGACAGCTCAAACAGCCTTTTCGCGTCCGCCGCATCATCCGCTTGCTTGCTGTATTTCTCAGGCTGGCAGTCGTGGTAATACAGCCCCTGTGGTGCGGGCTGGCAGCTGCACAGATATGCGTACGTCTGCGCGGGCACCCCCGGCTCCACGCCGCCTTTTCGCCGCAGATTCCAGAACGCCCCCACGATTCCGCCCGTATCCTTGCCGCCGATATCAGTGTTCACCAGACCGGGGTCAACCACGTACGCCTTCACCGTGCTTTGCCGCCGGTTCAGCTCCGCCGCAAAAAGCATATTGCACAGCTTTGATTGCTTATAGGCCATCAGGCAGCTGTAGTGCCGTTTGTACATCACGTCGTCCCAGTGCATGTGCATCTTCTTGTGCGAGTTGCTGCCCGTCATCATCACGCGCCCGCCCGCCGCTTTGAGATACGGCCACAGCCGGTGCGTCAGCAGGAACCCCGCCAGATGGTTGAGCGCGAACTGCATCTCGTAGCCGTCCGGCGTCGTGGTATACCAATTGCGCACACCGCCCGCGTTGTTGATCAGCGCCCACAGCCCGCTGCCGTCCAGCATACCGATGACCGCATCCGCCACGGCGTGCACATCGCTCTGCTTCGAGAGGTCACCACACACGTATTCCACTCTCGCGTCTGGCATTGCGGCCAGCAACACCGCCTTCGCTTTATCGCACTTTTCGGACGAACGCCCCACACCGATTACGCGCATCCCCTGTGCCGCAATGGCCCGAGCCGTTTCAAAGCCGATCCCCGCCGTCGCGCCTGTGATCACCACGGTTTTCATTGCAATTCTCCTCCCATCGTATCCAGGACATCCTGCGGCGCGTACACCGTCACCTTCATCTCATATGGCTGCGGGAATATTCCCAGAAAATCCGACGGGAACCCCAACTCCTCAATCTGCAGCGTCCCGTCAGCCATGTTCACGGTCAGCACATCGTTCATTTCTATCTCGCCCGTCCGCCA
>JAEWWC010000108.1 GCA_023396555.1 Bacillota bacterium | reverse complement strand
ATCGGGCACGGGGAAGCGCTGGTGCGCGTGAAATACGCGGGCATCTGCGGCAGCGACCTGCATGTATACAACGGGCACCATGCCACCGCGATCAAGCCGGTGGTGATGGGCCACGAGTTTGCCGGCGAGATCGCCGAGGTGGGCGAGGACGGCAAGGGCCGCTTCCAGCCGGGCGACCGCGTGGTGGTGCAGCCGTATACCTCGTGCGACGTGTGCGATACCTGCGTGCAGGGGCGCGACAACGTGTGCCGGCAGCTTAGGATACTGGGTATACACATCGACGGGTGCTTCGCCGAATACGTGAAAGGGCCGCTGAAGAAGGTATACAAGATACCCGAAAACGTCAGCTTCCGTCTGGCTTCGCTGACGGAGCCGCTGGCGGTGGCCGTGCACGACGTGCGGCGCAGCCGGTTGGCCGTGGGCGAAACGGCGCTTATCATCGGCGGTGGCCCCATCGGGCTGCTGATCGCGATGGTCGCGCGCTACGGGGGCGCATCCCGCGTGGTGATCAGCGAGCCGAATCAATACCGCATCGGTATCGCCGAGGGCCTTGGCTTTGAGGTGGTGAACCCCATGGAGCCGGGTGCGGAAGAAGAACTGATGGGCAAAACGAACGGCGAAGGCTATGACGTGGTGTTCGAATCGTCCGGCACGATGCCGGGCGCGTCTTTGATGACCAAAGCGGCCAAGATCGTGGGCCGCGTGATCGTGGTGGGCATACCGCGCACCAAGCCGGAAGTGGACACCGGCGCGATATTCGCCAAGGAGCTGGACGTGCTGGGGGTTCGCATCCATTCGCAGCTCAGCTTTGCCGCCGCGGTGGATGTGCTGGGCAAGGGCGACCTCAATACCGAACTGGAGTCATTGATCACGCACGAATTCGCGCTGGCGGACATACAAAAGGCAATCGATTTTTCTCAGGAGGACGGCGAACATATCAAGGTTGTACTGAAGGTTTGAAATGATGCCATAAGGAAGGTAAACGCTTATGAGAACATTAAGGCTGTTACTTTCTTTCGCTGAAGGCGGCATGGGAGGCCTCTCCGGGGGCAGCCAGGTTTTATTCGTATACTCAACAATGAATATAAAAGTTTTTACCGAATGACAGGAGGTGCAGCTTCATGCTGACTAAACAAAAGGCTGAGGAACTCAAAGAGTTCGCCAAACAGATACGTGTCGAGACGATCCGTGCGATCGAGTCCATCGGCGTGGGCCACATCGGCGGCGCGATGTCTGTCGTTGAGGCGCTGTCCGTGCTGTACGGCGACGTGATGAACATCGACCCGAAGAACCCGGGCTGGGAGGAGCGCGACTGGTTTGTGCTGTCCAAGGGACATTCCGGCCCCGCGCTGTATGCTACGCTGGCGCTCAAGGGCTACTTCCCCAAGGAAGAGCTGCTAACGCTTAACAAGCCGGGCACGCGGCTGCCCAGCCACTGCGACAGAAGGAAGACACCGGGCGTCGACATGTCCACCGGCTCGCTGGGACAGGGCATGTCCACTGCGCTGGGGGTAGCGCAGGGTATGCTGATGAATGGCAAAAAGAACCGGGTCTATCTGGTCATCGGCGACGGCGAGTGCAACGAGGGCCAGATATGGGAAGGCGTGATGTTTGCCGCGCAGAGAAAGCTGCACAACGTGATCGCGTTTGTCGACTGGAACAAGAAGCAGCTGGACGGCTACCTGAAGGACATCTGCGACATCGGCGACATACGTCAGAAGTTCGAGGACTTCGGCTGGTATGCGCAGAGCGTGGACGGCCACAGCGTGGAGGAGATCCACGCCGCCATCGAAAAGGCGCAGGCGCAGACGGACCGGCCCAGCATGATCGCGCTCAACACCGTGAAGGGCAAGGGCTGCAATTTCAGCGAGGGCGTGTTCTACAACCACAACATGACGGTATCGGCCGAGCAGGCGCAGTGCGCGATCGACGCGCTGTGCTGCGAGCAGTAAGGAGGACAATATGGCGAATATCATCATCTCCCAGAACCACGCCGAAGACGAACAGGCGATGCGCGACGTGTATTGCGACACGCTGATGGAGCTGGCTAAGACAAACAAGGACATCGTTATACTGGACGCGGACCTGATGGCTGCCGTGGGCATGGCCAAGTTCGCGAAGGAATATCCGGATCAGGCGATCAACTGCGGCATACAGGAGGCCAACATGTTCGGTGTGGCCGCCGGGCTGTCCGCCGTGGGCAAGATACCGTTCGCGCACACGTTCGGCACGTTTGCCACACGGCGCGCGGCGGATCAGGTGTTTCTGTCGTGCGCGTACGCCGGCTTCAACGTGAAAGTGGTGGGCAGCGACCCGGGCGTTACCGCGTCGCTGAACGGCGGCACGCACATGCCGTTTGAGGATATCGGCATCATGCGCGTGATACCCACGATGACGATCATTGAGCCGACGGACGCGGCGATGCTGGCGGACATCGTGCGGCAGGCCGCGAAGACGTACGGCATGTTCTACATCCGACTGTCACGCAAGAAGATGGTCAAAATATTTGAAGATGGCAGCACGTTCGACATCGGCAAGGGAGTGGTGGTGCGCGAAGGCAGCGACCTCACGATCATCGCGGCGGGCATCTGCGTGGCGGATGCGCTGACGGCGGCGGACGAGCTGGCGAAGGCGGGCGTTTCCTGCCGTGTGGTCAACATATTCACCATCAAACCCATCGATGCGGAGCTGATCGCGCAGTGCGCACGGGAAACGGGTGCCGTCGTGACGGCGGAGAACCATAACATCATCGGCGGTCTCGGCAGCGCGGTGGC
>JAEWWC010000093.1 GCA_023396555.1 Bacillota bacterium | reverse complement strand
AAACGCGCTGCTGTCTGTGACAGCGGCGGAAAAGCTGGAAGGCGGTTCGCCCGAGGAGTTTGGGCTGGCCGATCCGTCGTGCGTGATTACGGCTGTGGCCGACGACGGCAAAGAGTTCCGGTGCCAGTTGGGCAGCGACAACGACACGGTCAACATCGTCTATGCACGGGTCGACGGCGGCGTCTATGCGATCAGTGACGGTTTCTCCAGGGTATTCCGCCACTCCCTGCTCGAGATGGCTTCGAAGGACAAGCTTCTGGATGTTGAAGCGTCCGAAGTGACCGCATTCTCGCTGGAGAACGGAAACGGGGCGCTCAGCCTGACGCAGTATCCGGACGGCGTGCCCGGCGGGTACTCGAAGAACCTGACATGGGCTTTCTCCGACGGCGCTTACGGCGATTCCGAGGAGATGAAGAAGCTGATCAGAACCGTGGCGGACATGCAGCCCGCCGAGTGCGTGAGCTACAAGCCGGACGACAGCAGCCTTGAACTGTACGGCCTCAAAGAGCCGGCATGTACGATAAATATTGAATACAACGGCGGCTCACTCACCGTGCTGATCGGACGGAAGAACGAAGATGGACGGTATGCGGTCTGTCTGCCGGATAAAAATGTCGTATACGCTGTGGACCCGGAAGCGCCCGACGCGCTGCTCGGATACAGGCAGCAGGACTGCCTGAACAGGTATGTGTTCCTTCTGGACTATTCCGAAATCGCTTCGGTGAAGGTGGAAAACGGCACGGTTTCGCAGGTGGTCGACTTTGCGAACAGGGACGAGGCATGGGACTTCTACTACGCGCTCTCCAACATGCGCGCGGAAGGCTTCGCGGATGAAGCCCTCTCCGATGACGGGGATGTCGTGCTGACGGTGAATATGGGCGATACGGGTACGGTCTATACCCTCCGCTTCGCCCGGTACGATGAGAACTTTTACAGCGTAAGCTTTATGGATGATAACATCAAGCTTGTCAACAAGAGGGATATTGAGCGCCTCTTGTTGCTGGTCCAGGGGCTTAACAATGCGTGATGAGGAGACAGGGAAATGATCGAAGTCAAGGGATTAAGTAAATCATACGGTCTCAATGCTGCTGTCCGGGACGTTTCGTTTACCGCGGAAAAGGGTGAGATCGTCGGGCTGATAGGCCGCAACGGCGCGGGCAAAAGCACGACGATGAATATAATCGCCGGCTATATCTCCTCGGATGAAGGCATTGTAGCCATTAACGGCCATGACATACTGAAAGAGCCGGTGGAAGCGAAGAAACATCTGGGATACATGCCGGAATTCCCGCCGCTGTACACCGAGATGACCGTATACAAATACCTTGAGTTCGTCTGCAGGCTGATGAACGTTGGGAAAAGAGAGATGGAATCCCATATTAAGGGGATCATGGAGAGAGTGGGCCTCACCGACGTGCGGGACAGGCTGATCAGCAACCTGTCGAAGGGATACAAGCAGCGGGTGGGCATTGCCAAGGCGCTGTGCGGCAATCCCGAAAACGTCGTGCTCGACGAACCCACAAGCGGCCTTGACCCGCGGCAGATCGTGGAGATACGTCAAGTCATCCGCAGTCTGGGGAAGGATCACACGGTGATCATCTCCTCTCACATACTCAAGGAGCTGGCGGATATCTGCACCCGGCTGGTAATCATCAACCGCGGCGTCATCGCTGCGGACGATACGCTGGACAACCTGCTGACGGCAGGGGCGGGCGGCCAGAGGATCATCAGGCTGGCCGTGAAGAACGGGATCGATCTTGAAAGCAAGCTGAAGGCGATAGACGGCGTGGCGGATGTGAGCCGGGCAGGCGAAGCCGGCGGCATCACGGAATACGACGTTGCGGAGAAGTCCGGCGCGGATGTCAGCGAAGACGTGTCGCAGGCTGCAGTCGGCGCGGGGGCTACGATCATCGTGCTGAAGCATCTGGAGTATTCCCTTGAAGACGTTTTCCTCAGGCTGACTGAGGGAACCGCGGCGGAAGGAGCGGGCAAATGAAGGCGATCATACATCGGGAAATAGAATCGTATTTCACCACAATGGTGGGCTATATATTCATGGCTGTCTGCATGCTGGTCTGCGGCGTTTTCTTCACCGGTTCCAACATCATCGGCGGTTCGGCGAGCTTCACCGGCGTGGTGTCCAGCGTGAGTTATGCGTTCATACTGATCACGCCCATACTCACGATGAGGAGCTTCGCGGAGGAGAGAAAGACGAAGGCGGACCAGCTGCTGCTCACCGCGCCCGTTTCCGTGACAAAGGTAGTGGCCGGCAAGTTCGTATCCGCGATGACGGTGATGCTGATCACACTGGCGGTGACGCTGGTGTTCCCCATATCGCTGTATATTTTCGGGAACCCGTTCTGGGGAGAGATACTGCTCGGTTACATCGGCTTGATTCTGCTGGGCTGCACGTTTATCACGATCGGGCTGTTTATATCCTCCGTGACGGAAAACCAGCTGACAGCCTCGATCATTACGCTCGGCATACTCTTCCTGCTTTGGCTGTCCGATTCGCTGATTCCGTCGCTGAGCAACGAAACGCTGTACAAAATACTGACCACGCTGTCGCTGTATTCGCAGTTCTCCAGCTTCACCACCGGGGTCTTAAGCATTGCCGCCGTGATATACTTCCTGTCCTTGAGCTTCCTCTTCCTGTTCCTGACGGTCAAATCCGTCGAGCGCAGAAGATGGAGCAAGGGCTAAGGTGGGGTGAGGAATAATGGCTAATATCGATAACCAAAAAGTTAACAATACACAGGGCAAAGAAAGATCGGTGGGTTCCGCGCGCCGCAGGGCATTCCGGACGGCTACCATCATGTCCATTGTCGTGCTGGTACTCGTTATGGTCGGGTTCAACGTGCTGGTGGGCGTGTTGAGCGGGCAGCTGAATCTGCGCGTGGATATGTCCCAGCAGAAGTATTACAGCATATCAGATACGACAAAAGGGTTGCTGGACAACCTGGATCAGGACATCTATATCTACACGCTCTATCCGACGGGATCCGAGGATAAGCGCGTGACGGAGCTGCTGCGCAACTATTCCGCCTACAGCGACCGTATCCACGTGGAGAACGTTGACGTGTCGGTGAACCCCGGCTTTACCGCGGAATTTGACCCCGAGGGAGCAGGCATATCGGCGAGCTCTGTGATCGTCACCAACGAATCACACTCGCTCTATAAGATATTTACGGTATTCGAGCTATATTCGATAGACCCGGCCTCCACGTATGTGTACGCGTTCAATGCGGAATCCCGCATATCGTCCGCCATCGTCTATCTGCAGACCGGCCTGTCCTACAAAATCAAAATGCTGGCCGGTCACAACGAATACACAAAGAGCGATCTCAATGAGCTGGTGGTGTCCCTGAACGCCCTCAACTACGAGGTGGATTCCTATGATTCGACGACCAGCACCGAGACTCTGGACCCGCAGTACGATCTGCTGATGGTCGTCAGCCCAAGCGAGGACCTCACAGATTCCGAGTACGAAACCATCAAGGCGTTTATGGATAAAGGCGGCAACGCGATATTCATGATGCACTATGTGATCTTCGATTCGGCCACCGGCTATACCCAGATCATCGTGGATCCGCTGGATAACTTCAACGCCCTGCTGATGAAGTATGGCCTCTCCGTGAAGCAGGACTACATCATCGGCGGAAACGAGAGCAAGCTGTATAAACGGATAACGGGGCATATCCCCATCATGTACAGCCATGCCATCACGGATGAACTGATAAAGAACCAGATGACGCCGGTGCTGATGGACTGCAGCAGCATCAACATTGAGTCGGGCGATTCCGTCAAGGCAAGCCCGCTGCTGGAAACCGACAAGAACACTTGGGGCAAAGCGGTCAGCACAAGCATGACCGCCAAGTATGAGGACGGCGACGAGGTGGGGCCGTTCGTGATCGGCGCGGTCGCTCAGAGCGGAGACTCCAAAATCGCGGTGTTCAGCTCCTCATCATTCGCGCTGTCCAATGCCGAGGGCGTGGAACGCTCCGCCAACAAGGACCTGATCATCAATACGGTCAACTCTCTGGCGGGCAATGCAAACAGCGTGAATATCCCGCCCAAGAGCATGATATCCGGCATCATGGAGTTCGGCAGCGATGTTCAGTCGCTGATACTGGAGATCATCGTCATTGCCGTCATACCGATCATTATCATTGTCATCGGACTGACGGTGTGGTTTAAGAGAAAGCGCAGATAGGGCATATGGTATCGAAGAAGACGTGGATTTTCATAATAGCCGGTGCGCTGGTATTTGCGGGGATTGTGGTGGCTCTCATATTCCTGCTGGGCAAGCCGGCAGAGACCGGCGATGCCAGCGCCATCAGTGTCGCCAAGATTCCTTCAGACAACGTCGTCGGTCTTAAGATCACCGAGGGAAATGGTGTTGTCGATCTCGTCAAAACGGATGATGTCTGGCATTACCGCAGCGGCTCCGGCGATATCGATCAGGGCTCCACGGAATCCGCGCTGACAATGGTCTGCTATCTGTACGCGCAGGAGCTGCTGTTTGAGAAAGTGGACGATCTGTCGGTATACGGGCTGGAACCGCCGGCAATGCAGGTGGAGATCGAAATGAACGACGGGACCGGTATGTCGTTCAGCTTTGGAAGCTATACATCGGGCCGGGATGGCGTGTTTATGAAGTATAGCGGGTCAGATGCGGTTTACGTTTATGACCTCGATAGCTACAGCATATTGGAGAAGGCCGCAAAAGCTATGAGAGATCTTTCCATTGATATTAAAATGGACAAATTGGGAAAGATTGAGATCATGCGAACCAGCGGCGAGCGGGAGACCATTACGATGGAGCGTATTCCTGAGGACAGGAGGGTTGGTATGGAGTCTTGGATGCTGACATCGCCTTTTACGGCGATCGCCAATTCACAGGCTGTTGATCTGGTAAAAGCGTTTTTCGCCTCCCCCAGGTATTCGGCGTATGACGGAGACGAAGTGCTGGATGAGTATGGCTTCTCGGATTCGTCGGCTTACATCTATCTTGAACAAGCTGACGGGAAATCCGTCAGAATCAACATCGGCAGGAAGCTGGAAAACGGGCGTTACTACTGTATGGAAGAGGGAAGAAGCGGCGTATATGAGCTGGCAAGCGGGTTCGACTCACTGCTGGAAATCGATACGGCCAACCTGATGCCGACAGCTCTGTTTCCGGTGTCGACGGATACGCCTGCGGATATAACCGTAGATTATGGCAATCTATTGTACAGGCTTGAAAAAGACAGCAATGCGCATTATACTCTTAACGACAACGAGTTGTCACAAGAAGCAGTTGATTTGCTGTTCAACTATCTATCAGAGTTTTACTTCAGCGGTATCGCGGCCGATGCGGACCTGACCGACGGTCCGGCAATAACGATAACGCTGGAAAATCAGGCCAACACACTGGTATACAATTTCTATTCATATAGAAAAGACTTTTACGCTGTTGAACTTAATAACTCGGGTACAGTATCCGGCTATGTAAAAGCGGAGAATCTCGGTATCCTGATTGCGGCATTCCAAGATACTTTGGATAAAGCTGCACAGGATTAGTCGATCTCTAATTCTGCCTTTTATCAGCCGGGTATTTGGGATATGTACCTGAAGTGCTGATAGAAGGCCGAATAAAGATAAATGCAAGTGAAAAAATTGTCAAGGAGGAAAAGACAAGATCATGAAGAGAATCTTTCTTTGCTTGTTGGCGCTGGTGTTCGTTCTGGGCATGTCCATAGTGGGTGGCTGCTCCAATCAACAGCCAACACCGTCTGAAGCGCCCGCATCCGAAGCGCCCGCGTCCGAAGCGCCTGCTGCTGAAGAACCTGCTACTGAGCAGCCCGCCGCTGAAGCGCCCGCTGACGGTGCTATCACCTTAGGCTCTGGCTACAGCATAATGACCACAGTTAAACTGCTTGGCATCGGCTGGTTCGACAGAACCGAGACCATGGTCAAAGAGTTTGCTGAGAACACTGGCAACAACACCTATCAGACGGGACCGTCTGAAGTGGATGCCGCGGCAACCAACCAGCTCCTCGAGGATGCTATCGCGACTGGCGTCAACGCTATCTGCATCATCCCGTTCTCCCCGTCCTCTGCTGACTCCGTGCTGGCGAAAGCAAGAGAAAAGGGCATCGTGGTTATCAGCCATGAGGCTACCGACCAGGTGGAATGCGATTATGATATCGAAGCGTTCGACAACTTTGCTTATGGCGCGACGCTGATGGATTACCTCGCGAAGGGCATGGGCGAAGCCGGTCAGTACTACACGACAGTCGGCGGCTTGACGGCTACCTCTCAGAACCAGTGGGAAGAGGGCGGCTACAACCAGCAGCAGGCGAAGTATCCAAACATGGAAGCTGTTCAGAGAAAGATCGAGACCAACGACAAACAGGATCAGTCCAAGTCTATCATGGCTGAAATGATCAACACGTATCCCGATCTCAAGGGCTTCCAGGGCGCAACCTCTCAGGATGCTCCTGGCGGTGCTGAGGCTGTTTCCGAAGCCGGCCTGATCGGCAAGATCACGGTTGTTGGTACCTCGATGCCGTCTATCGCTTCCAAGCAGCTCGAAGAGGGCTCGCTGTATGCGATGGCGCTGTGGGATCCCGGCCTGACCGTTTACGCGATGCAGACTCTGGCTGTCATGATGCTGGATGGCAATGGCGACAAGATCAACGAGAACCTCGATCTTTCCGCTGCTTCCGGTTATGAA
>JAEWWC010000008.1 GCA_023396555.1 Bacillota bacterium | reverse complement strand
ACACCGGCTCCGCTCCCGTCGCCTCCGCGATGGTCTCCAACACCTCCGCCGCACTCTCCGGCGCGTTCTGCTGTACCGTGCCCTTGATCAGTTCGCGGGCCGTCAGCGCCTCGTCCACCTGCGTGATCACGTTGTCCGTCAGCCCGCCCTTGCCCACATAGATAATGGGTTCGATGCTGTTCGCCATCGCCTTCAGCGCGGCCCTCTGTTTGCTTGTCAGCATATTGTCTTCCCCTAAACTTCTTTTTTTCTATCAATAAGAACTTTAAAAAAAATATCTGCTAATTCATTAGCATTTATTTTTTTTGTTCTTTTATAAAATATATAAAATAAATTTTCTCTGTTTTGCTTATCTCCACTCAAAATGGAAGCAATTTTTTTAATTAATTCTTTTTTACCTAATGAAGAAAAGTCTATTACTATTTTCTCCAAGTCCTCTTTTAAAAAACTACTTCTAAATTTGTTGGCCATAATTATAACAAAATCAAATGGAATGCCACTAGCTAAAGCAAACTCTCTAAGACCATTTGCCCACATTAATAATATTCTTATACCTCTTGAGAGATCGTCTTTGACTGCTTTTTGTTCATCAGGCAAATCCTTGATCTTTTGCAATCTATCATTACAATGTTGGATAAAATGATCATTAATAATCGGAAGATTGTTGCCAATCTTTTCTCCGATATATTTTTCAACTTCTTTAAAATCATTTTCAAGCAAGTCAAGTAATTCACCATTGCCAAGAACATTATCAAATAGAAGTCTATACTCAGCTTCAGATTTCCATATTGGATGTCTTCTTTCGTTCCTTGAAAAATACTCATGGATTAATATGTCCATGCAATTACTTTTCATAATATGTAGTAAATCCTCATCTGCTAGCAATGAGATTTTACCACTCCCGTTTTTAAACGTTTTACCTATATCTGTCAAAGAATCAAAACAAAACAGACTTTCGTTCTTGTCATCGTCAGAAAACTGTCTTTCAATCTTTTTTATAGCGTATTGTATTAAAAAATGTTCATAAAGCACTACCGGATGGCTTTGTATCCATTTTCGTTCAAAGTCATGCGCATATATTACATTTTCAATTACACTTAAAGCACTTTTATTATATGCAAGCGTTTTTTTTCCTGCATAATCTATGATGCTTAATGCCCCCAATAGTCTAATATAATCAATAGAAACACTCTGATATCCTGTAGTTTGAGCATCACGAATTATATAATCTAACTTATCAATGTCAATTATCGTTGAATTTAATAACTCGATCAGACAATTACATATATTTTCGTACTGTCCATTTTTTCTATATTTATATCCTGTAATACATCTCGCAAAAAAATCTCTTTCTTTTGCTTTATTAAAGCAATTAGGAAAAGACCTTAGTGCAACGATTACACTCATTATTTCATGCGGTGCAGCTTCTTTGAAATACTTATTTTGCACTTCAACTCTTAGATCCTCATCTCCAACTTCACTTACTAATTCGTCATTTATTGTGGGAATTTGCCCTTGAACAAAATATTTCTCTCCTGTGTGAGAAAAAGGGGCATGTCCGACATCATGTAATAGACAAGCCAAAAGAAATATATCTGTATTAATATCAATTAATCCCAACTTATCTATAGTCGGTTTTAAAGTCTTTATTGCTATTTTGCCTAAATAATATACCCCGATAGAATGTATAAATCTATTATGCAATGCAGAAGGGTAAAGCGGCGAGTAACTGGTTTGTCTGATATTTCTCAATCGTTGAAAACATGAAGAATCAATGATGTTCTCCATGATTTCCTCATCAACATCAATATACCCGTATATAGGGTCTTTGATGATTTTTGGCATTATGCACAAACACCTAATTGAGCAAGAGATTCTTCATCAACAAAAGCGAGAGCAACATTCAACGTTAAAAAAGCTCTAAAATGGTTACGCAAATCCGCGACAGATTTGCCTTCTTTTAAAACTATATATTCTTCTGAGAATTCATCATCAGGATTTTCTTTTTCATTAATAAAAAAATCCGAATAATTAAGAATCATTGCATTAGTACTATCCTTCGACATAATGAGAATAGCGTCTTCTTTTTTCTCTTTGAGTATTTTCACCACGACCATACCATAATCTACCAGTTTCCTAAAGCTAACCTTTCTGCAATCCTCATCTTTTTCCATTAATGCAATTAGTGCATTTGCAGCAAGATCTTCTATTCCAATGTAAATACTCATGATTAATTACCTATTCTTATTATTATGATTACGAAGCTTAAGGTTATGCTATATGTGTTGCTATAAGTTTCTACACCTATAGCAAAATCCCTGCTTCATATATTAATAATCTACAAATTATTATATGAAACGCAACACACAATATGTTAATCCACAAAATCGAACTCTAGGCCTTCCAGGCACACCGCATCGCCCGTCTTCGCACCCGCCCGGCGCAGCGCCTTGATGATACCAAAGTCGATGAGCAGCTTCTGGAAGTGTCGCATCGAATCAGGGTCCGCCGGGTTGGTGCGCAGCATGATCTCCCGAACGACCGAGCCGTCCACGTAGTACACGCCATCTTCGACGTGTACCTCGAAGCCCTCGTCCTCCTTCTCCAGCGCCCATTCCTCCACCACGCCATCCTCGCGCACCGAGGTTTGCGTGGGCAGCGTCATCAACAGCTCGTACGCAGCTTCCATAAGCTCGTCCACACCCTCACCCGTCTCCGCGGAAATTTCATATACCTTCACACCGCGCGGTTCAAGATATTCCCGCAGGCGTTTGGCGTGCTCCGCCGCGTCCGGGAGGTCCATCTTGTTGGCCGCCACCAGCTCGGGGCGTTTGGTCAGCTCTTCGGAATAGTCGGCCAGCTCACGCCGGATGATCTCGTAATCTTCGATCACATCGCGCCCCTCCGAGCCGGACACGTCCAGCACATGGATCAGCATGCGCGTGCGCTCCACATGGCGCAGAAAGTCGTGTCCCAGCCCCGCCCCCGCCGCTGCGCCTTCGATCAGTCCAGGAATGTCCGCCACGATGAAGCTCTGGTCGTGCTTTCTCACCACGCCCAAATTGGGCGACAGCGTGGTGAAGTGGTAATTCGCAATCTTGGGTTTGGCGCTGGTGGACGCAGACAGCAGCGTGGACTTGCCCACGTTGGGGAATCCCAGCAACCCCACGTCCGCGATGGAGAGCAGCTCCAGCCGTACGTGCCGTCCCTTGGTCTTCTTGCCCGGCGTCGCGAAGTTGGGGGCCTGCCGCGTGGACGTCGCGAAGCGCGAGTTGCCCTTTCCGCCCGCGCCGCCCCTCAGCAACACGCGCCGGCCTTCGCGCATGTCCGCCGCCACGCGCCCCGTCTCATCGTCCTTGATCACGGTGCCCGCCGGCACGCGGATGACGAGATCGTCAGCCGTACGCCCGCGCATATTTTTCTTGCCGCCGCGTTCTCCGGCTGCCGCTTCAAAACGCCGCGAATAGGCAAAATCCATCAGTGTGCGCATGGACTCGTCCACCTCGAACACGATGCTCCCGCCGTCGCCGCCGTCGCCGCCGTCCGGGCCTCCGTTGTTCACATACTTTTCCTTACGGAAAGAGACGTGGCCGCTGCCGCCGTCCCCTGCCTTTATAAATATCCTCGCTTTATCGACAAACATCAGTTAAATTACCTTTCCTCCCCATGGGCATATATCGTTCAAAAAGCATGTCGGGCATTTGGGCCGCTGCGCGGCGCATACCCTTCTGCCGTGGTAGATCAGCCAGTGATGCGCGATAGACCATTGCTCCCGCGGTATGTTCTCCATCAGCTGCCGCTCCGTCTCCAGCACGCCCTTCGCCGCCGCGAAGCCCAGCCGGTTGGACACCCGAAATACGTGCGTATCCACCGCAATCGCCGGTATGCCGAAAGCGTTGGACATCACCACGTTGGCAGTCTTTCGTCCCACGCCGGGCAGCGTGGTCAGTTCTTCCATCGTGCGCGGCACCTGCCCGCCGTACTTCTCCATCAGCGCCGCTGCCGCCGCCTGTATGTTGCGCGCCTTGGTGTGGTAGAAGCCGCAGCTTTTGATGATGCTCTCTATCTCTCCCACATCGGCTGCCGCCAGTGCCGCCGCGTCCGGCCAGCGCTCAAACAGCGTGCCCGTCACGGCGTTTACCTGCTTGTCCGTGGTCTGCGCCGACAGTATCGTGGCGATGAGCAGCTCAAACGGGCTGCGAAACCACAGCGCCGGCTTCGCATCGGGGTAATGTGCCTCCAGCCTTTTCAGTATCTCCGTTTTGTCGCTCATGTTTCTCCCATTGTTTTCTTTTAAGCTATTATACTCACACACAGCTCAAAACACAAACATTAAGTCGGTTACGGCTGCATCGCATACATATTTTATTCCCTCCGGCTCAAAATAACGCTATGTTCAACGTGGTCATCAAAACGTTCGTGATATACTTCTTCATCATGCTGGTGATGCGGCTGATGGGCAAACGGCAGGCGGGGCAGCTGCAGCCGTTCGATCTCGTGATCGCCGTCATGATCGCAGAGGTGGCGTCCACTCCGATGGCGGGTGCGGGCGTACCCATCACATACGGTATCGTGCCCGTCATCACGCTGCTGGTGCTGCATAACGGCATCGCTTTTCTGTCGATGAAGAGCGATGCGCTGCGCGCCTTCTTCTCCGGCAAACCCAGCATTGTCATCCACAAGGGCGTCATCCGCCGCAGGGAGCTGAAAAAACTGGGGTATAATCTCAACGACCTGATCGAACAGCTTCGCGCGAAGGACGTGACGTGCGTCAGCGACGTGCATTACGCCGTACTGGAAACCAACGGCGAGCTGTCCATTATGCTCAAGCCGGAAAAGCGTCCGGTTCAACCGGATGATCTGAAAATACATCCTGATAACCCCGGGTTTTGTTACGATGTCATTATGGACGGCAAAATAAAGCCCAAGAATCTGGAGAAGCTGGGCTTTTGCGAGCTGGACCTTGAGAAAGTGCTCAAACAGACGGGTGTAAAGCATATCAATTCCGTCTTTCTCGCCACCAGCGACGAAACGGGCAGCGTTTTCATACAGGACTATCAGGGCAAGCAGGTTCAGGGGCGTATGAAGAATGGGTAAGAATATTGCGCTTTTGGTTCTCCTGCTTTTGATGTTGGGCGGCGCGGTCTGGCAAAGCGTCTATATCGGACAAGTCACCGACGATCTTACAGTTTCGCTTGAACAGGTCCGCGTGGCTTTAAAGCAGAAGGATGCGGAGCTGGCCCTACAAAAGGCCAATGAATTCAATGCTCATTGGGAAAAAGAAAAAAGCACCTATGAAGCGCTTTTTGAGCACAAGGAAGTGGATACGATATCCGCCAAATCCAGTAGCCTGACAGGCCTGTGCACCGAAGACACGGTGCCAGAGGCCTTGTCTCTTGTCGACGAGATCGTTTTCTATCTGGACCATATCCATGCCATTGACTGTATGAGCTGGGAAAATATATTCTAGCGCCAGCTGAAACCGTAATACCAGCCTTCAGCAGCCATCTCATCGGAGACCAGATGCGGGTCTTCCACCACAAAGCCGCCGGGCAGGCCGAGCTCGCGCGCGCTCAGTTCAAAATGGCATGCCGCGATGCCAAGGTCCACACGCTGCATCGTAAAGCCGTACATCGTATTGCCGGCGTAGCGCTTGTCGACCAGCGCATAAAAGTGGCACGCACCGTCTTTCACGATCACGCGCCAAGGCTGCTTGTTGGACGCCGACGGGCCGATGCGCACCATCTCGAGGCACGTCTTCAAGGCACCGTCGTCCGGCATCAGCGGCTTTGATACGCTGCCATCCAGGAACACCTCGCCGAAACGCTTGCGCGAACGGGCTCCTGCGCCCGCGGCCACCGCCCGCTCCGTCAGCGACTTCCTTTCCGCGGCATACCCGATGGGCGATACGGCAGGCAAAAACTCATCCGACGGCTTCATCTGATCAAGAAATGTGCTCCTCTTAAACGTGCCGCCCAGCCAGCAGGTACCAAGGCCCAGCGCCGTTGCATACAGCACTACGTGTTCAAACGCGTAGCCAAAGCCCTCCATATCCATGCCGCCCTTTTTTACGCAGCCCGTGAAAAACGTTTTAGCACCCTTGATGAAGCCGTAGGTGCCGACTTTTTGCTCTGAACTCTCTGTCAGTTCAAAACGTACCCGCGTGCCGAACGGGTTCTGCACGCTCGCAAGGAAACTGCTGAACTGTTCCAGCTTCTCAGGTTCCACCGGCCTTTTGTCATACGTCCTTACCGACGTCCGCATTTGTATCAGATCAATAATGCTCTGCCCTTCGATCATGACGCACTCCTTTTATGAAAGCTTTTACCGAGTGTCAGAAACTCCATCGTTGTCGTCGCATGCTCACGTTGATGACCAATCCGAAGGCAATCATATTGGTGAGCAGGTTAGAGCCGCCATAGCTGAAAAACGGCAGCGGTATACCGGTGATGGGCATCACGCCGATATTCATACCGATGTTCTCAAATATATGGAACAACGTCATAGCCAATACGCCCACAATGATCAGCGACCCGAAATCGTCCTTGGCCTTGGTCGCGAGCCACATGGTGCGGATGATGAGCACGAAATAAAGCAATATGATGAACATCGCGCCGATAAAGCCCACCGCCTCGGTCGTGGAGGCGAATATGAAATCGGTATGTTTCTCTGCGATGTGCGACAGCCGGCTCTCGCCGCCCAGTGAGAAAAGCCCCTTGCCGGATAGCTGTCCCGAGCCGATCGCCGTCTTGGCCTGATTGGCCTGGCGCGCATTATCCGCCATTTGCTGATCTGTCATGCCCTCCGTCTGAATGCCGAGGAAGGAATAGATCCGGTTCTTCTGCCATTCCGCCAGTACAAACCAGGATGCCGGCAGCACCACGCCCACGACGCCCAGCATGCCGAACAACAGTTTCAAACTGGTCCTCGCCATGAACAACATTGAAAAGAACGTGAATACGTACACCATCGCGGTACCGAAGTCCGGCTGGATGATGATGAGCGCCAACGGAACAAGGAATATGCCGATGATGGGCAGCAGTTCCTTTACCTTGGTGATGCCGCCGTCCTTGCCCTTGGTGCGATTGGATATCATGCGTGCCATCATGATGATGATGGCGATCTTGCCGATCTCGCTGGGCTGAAAGCCCGAGTTGCCGATGCGGAACCAGCCCTTTGTTCCGTTGACCTCCTTGCCCAGGAAGAACACAGCAACAAGTAGTACAATCAGTATGATGTATATCCACTTGTAATACTCGCCGATAGCATGATAATCAGGCAGCAGAACGACGAACATTGCGAAAAGCCCTACGCCAAACCATGAAAGCTGCTGGAACACGTAGTCCAAATCCAGTTGCGTCATCGCGGCGGAAATTGACCCCGTATTTTCAGTCAGCGGCTCGGAAACGGCGCTGGCGATCGCCACAAGGCTGAAAAATATCAGTACCATTATGTTGGCGAACAGCAGCCAGTCTATATGTTTGAACATCCTTGGGTCGATGAATCTCAGCTTCAATATCTGTACCTCGGTTAAACCTTGCCCCAGCAAGTTCATGCACTAAAGGGGCTTTTAATCGTTACAATTTTATTTAGAAATTATAACATAAATGTGAATGGAGTAAAACCCCGGCAACAATAAGTTTACATTTTGCCGCGGCTTTGCAACAGCATAACAGAAAAATGCCGGTGATGGAAGACCC
>JAEWWC010000026.1 GCA_023396555.1 Bacillota bacterium | reverse complement strand
GCCAAGGCTTTTCTGGTGATGCCGCTGATCGTGCCGCTGGCAGCTGTCTCGGGCATATCCGGGCAGACCACGGTGTTCACCTACGCGCTGGGCGACGGCTTCCTGAACGTGCTGTATCCGACCAACGCCATGCTGCTGATTGCGCTGGGGCTCACCACCGTCAGCTATACCAAATGGTTCCGGTTCACCATCGGGCTGCAGCTCATTATCATGGCTGTCAGCATCGGTTTTCTTATGCTGGCCGTATCGGTCAGCTACTAGGGATTCATCCGCAGACAGCAAATCCCATGCGTTTTTTGTATCAGCATGGGCTTTTATTTTGTCTGCAGCTTTTTGTATAGGAGCTTACTTCAGGCTCCGTTCCAGATTGACGAGAAAGTCCTGCACATTGGTCACGATGGATCTGGCGGACAGCGAGCCCCGATCGCGCAGCTTGTTGACCGCAAACTCGGATATGTCCACGGCATAGAAGTTGACCGGGCGGAGCACGCCGTTATTGACGCAGTAGCTGGGCGTCATGTTACCGGTGGCAATGGCATGCAGCTGCGTAGCCAGCGCAATCACCGTGGTCGCCTTGGAAAGCAGCGTGCGCATTCTGGCCTGCGCCTCATAGACGTTGGCGACCACATCTGGCAGCGGGCCATCGTCTCTAATGGAGCCTGCCAACACATATGGAATATTGTTATTGATAACCGCCGCTATGATGCCGTCATCTATCCCCCGCCGTTCGATGAAGGGCTTGATGCCGCCGTCGGCGCACACCATGTTGATGGTGTCGAGATGATGATAATGCCCGCCTTTCACGCTGTGCTGCGTATATATGTCCTGCCCCAGCGCCGTTTTAAACACAGCGGCTTCCAGATCGTGCGTCGCCAGCGCGTTGCCTGCGAATATCGCCTGCACATAGCCCCGCGACACCAGTGCGGCCATCGCACGGCGCGAATCGAAATCGAATGTGCACGCCGGGCCCAGTACCCATACGCAAAAACCATGCTCCCGTTCGTAATTTAGCAGCTCATACAGGCTGTCGTAGTCGCGGGAATAGGACGTCTCACGTGTCCGTGAACCACGAAAAGCGAAATCTTCTTCCGCTATCTCACGTTCGATAAACGCAGAGGCATGCAGGTAGATGCCCGTGGAGCCGTCTTCCTCACGTCCCAGCACCACGCTGTCGCCCGCGCGTATGTTGCGCTGCTCGACGGCCAAGGGCTGCCCGTCCTTGACAACCACGGTGCAGTCCATACGGCTGGATTCAATGAACCGCCACTCGCCGCCGATGCGAAAATACTCCGGATAAATGCTGGTTGCATGGAACCCCTCCGGCGCGATGCCGTCCTTCTCAGCCGCCCCGCAAACCGCATCCGGCACGCCGCTGAACACCGGCAGACTGAAATCCGGCGCAATGTACTTTTCCAGCTTCATAAGCATACCCCCTATAGCAAATTACTTAGGCAGCAGATCCAGCAGTCGCTGAGTCATCTTGTCCTCCACGCGATAACACACATGGCTTCCCTGCCGCTCTCCGGACACGATCCCCGCCGATTTGAGCTTGGACAGGTGGAGCGATATCACCGGCTGCGGGATGCCCAGCGTTTCGCATATCTGCTTGACGTGGCAGCTCTTTTTGCTCAGACCATTGACGATGCACAGCCGTACCGGATGCCCCAGCACCTTGAGCTTCGCCGACAGCGTCTCATAAACCGACATATCCATATTGATCCATCCTTTGCCGACCCCCGGCAGATTATAGTCATAAAGCAATTCCCCATAGCTGAACTATTTATATACCTTCACCCGTCCGGGAGCCCCTGAACAGGCTGTACAACCCGTATCCGCCGGAGAGGTTCCTCGCGGTGAAGCCGTGCTGCTTCAGCATACGTTCAGCCAGATATCCCCGACGGCCGTACTGGCTATATGCCAGTATTTCTCTGCCGGCGGGCAGTTCTCCAATTCGATCGCGCAATTGCGCCAGCGGAATATGAAGCGAGCCATCGATCGAACCGCCAAGCCGCTCCTCTTTACCACGTACGTCCAGCAGCAGATATCCGCTTTCCGGCTGGATGTCATGCCAGTGTACAACATCAGTTAGTCCTGCCATCACATCTGATGCGGCGGAACCCGCAATGTTCACCGCGTCTTTCGGTGTGCCAAGCATGGGTGCATAGGCCAGCTCCAGATCGGCCAGTCTGTCCGCCGTCAGTCCAGTCTGCATCGCAGCGGCGAACACGTCGAGCCGCTTGTCGACGCCCGTCCTTCCGGCTATCTGCACGCCGAACACGCGCCCATTTTTGCGGTCGAACAGCAGCTTGACGGTGAGCGGTTCCGCTCTTGAGAAAAAGCTATCATGCGAATTTGACCGTGTATAGACTTTTTCGTAACGGATGCCGCGCTCGGCCAGCTGCACCTCCGTTAAACCGGCTCCAGCCAGCTGTATGTCAAACAGCTTGATGGTCCTGATGCCCAGCACATGCCTGTACTTTGAGCTGATGCCGCAGATGTTGTCGGCTGCGACATGCCCCTGCCTGACAGCCGGAGCCGCCATCGGCAGCAAAACCTTGCCGCCGGACACACATTCCAGCTCCACCGCGTCGCCCACCGCATATATATCCTTATCCGTTGTCTGCTGCTTTTCATCGACAATGATACCGCCGGTGATGCCAATCCCCAGACCTGCTTTTCTTGCGAGCGTTACGTCCGGCTTCATCCCCGTGCTCACCACGACGATATCCACAAACACCGACCGTCCATCCATAAGCTCCAGACGCATCCCTTCATCCGTTTCGATGAGTTCACTGACGGTGGTCCCCTTCACCAGCGCAATACCGTTGTTTTCCAGCTCGGCCTTAGCAAACCGGGCCATATCGCGGTCCATAAATGGCACCGCATGGTCCTCCCGTTCGATGACGCAGGTTTTAATGCCCCGGCGTGACAGGTTCTCCGCCGTCTGCAGCCCGATGGCGCCGCCGCCGATCACCGCAGCCCGCCGCGCATGGCTCTTCTCGATGAAATCTGACAGGGCCAGCATGTCCTCCCGGCCTTTCAGCTTAAACACGCCCGGCAGTTCCCTGTCGAACAGCGGCGGCTTGCTGACGACCGACCCGGTGGCGATGATCAGCTTGTCGAAGGCGTAGTTCGACTCCTGTCCGGTCTGCAAATCGCGCACCTCAATCTGCTTGTTGTGGCGGTTGATGCCCAACACATCGTGCAAGAGCTTCACATCTATGTCATAGGTCTGCCGAATGCTCTCCGGTGAGATGCAGGACAGGTCATCCTTTTCAACGACACCGCCGATATAATACGGCATACTGCAGCAGGCAAAGGAGATCTGCGAGCCTCTTTCAAAAATGGTGATCTGCGCATGCTCGTCCAACCGTCTCAGCCGCATGGCCACGCTGACTCCCCCCGCGATTCCGCCGATAACCGCATATCGTTTAATCATGGCATTCCACCCCATTCATATGAATATTTAAATATTCGACTATGCTGATTTATTACCTCTATATTCTTCCACTTTATTTGAGAAGTTATCATGTTCCAAGGCTGGTTTTCTGTTATAATGTTCTGACGGAGGCTGCATATGATTTTCGGAATGTCCACCGCCTGTTTCTTTCCCCATATATACACAGAGCAAACCATTGACCGCATGGCGCAGATGAGTGTCCGCCATATTGAGGTATTCTTTTGCTGCCTGTCGGAATACAGGAAAAGTTATGTGAAGGAGCTGAAAAAGCGCATAGACGACCAGGGGATCAGCGTTTATTCCATTCACGCGCTGTCTCTTCAGTTTGAACCGCAACTTTTCTCCCCGCATGCGCGCGCCCGGCAGGACAGCATGGACATCTATCAGCAGGTGCTGGAAGCCGGCGCGGAGCTGGGCGCGGGCGTATACGTGTTCCACGGGCCATCCAACGTCAAAAAAGCGCGTAAATTCACGGTGAACTACCCGTATACCGCGCAATACGCCGACCCTATCGCCGAGATGGCCAAAGGATATGGCATCAGGCTTGCGTGGGAAAACGTCCACTGGTGCTGGTATGCCGACCCGGATTTCCCGTTGAAGCTGCTGCCGCTGCTGACCACCGAAAACCTCTGGTTTACCTTGGATGTGAAACAGGCTGCTCAGGCGGGCCACGATCCATCCGAGTACATCGCCGCCACCAAAGGGCGTCTGGCCAATATCCACATATGCGACTTTGAACGCTCCACGGAGCATGGCATCATCCCCCGGCTACCGTTCGAAGGCGAGATGGATTTTGAACTGTTCCGACATGCTCTCAATGAAACGGGCTATGACGGCGGCATGATACTCGAGGTCTACAGCCACAATTACAGCGAAGACTCGCAGCTTCAAAATTGCTATTTACGAATCAAAGACTACTTTTCTGTCAAAGAATAACTGCCAACAGTAAACACAAACGCCCCGCGATAAACGGGGCGTCTTGCGTCTGCTTTTATTTTCGAATTCGTTTAGCCGCGGATGCGGATCACGCTTTTGCAGACCTTTCTGTCCCACGCGTCCTGATACGCCTGCAATATATCGTCCAGCTCATAGATGTGGTCCAGCGCCAGTATGTCCGCCGGGTCCAGATCGCCGCTCTTCATATATGTGAGCACGTCGTCATGCGTCTCCGCCTGATCGTATCCGCCCGAGTAGAACACGAAGCTGTCCCGCGCGGCAAACGGGTTGATGGCATTGGCGTCCCAGTCGTACCAGCCGTATACGCCGCAGACGCCGTAGGCCTTCACCACAGCCAGCGCATCCGAGAGAGCGCCCTTTGTCCCCACCGCGTCAATGATCACGTCGAAAAGCCCGCAGGACGCCTCCAGCGCCTTGACAGCGGCTTCCTGCTTGTAACTGATAAATTCGTACACGCCCAGCTTTTTCGCCACTGCCTCGCGTGCGGGCGTACCGATCATCGCCACCAATGCAGCGCCTTCATTGACGGCATGCGCCGCAAAGCACAGCCCTGCGCAGCCGGAGCCCAGCACCAGCACACGCGAACCCTTCTTTACGCCGATGCGCCGCAGATACGACAGCGTTTCCCGGTAGGGTGTAATCAGCGTGGACGCCGCCGGCGAGAACCACGATGGTATCACGCGGTTGGCACGATGCTTCTCCCACTCGGCGCGCAGTATGCCGGCCTTCTTCATCTCGCACACATCCCTGATGATGCCATATTCCGCAAAGCCGCCCGCGCGGGACGATATGCGTCCGTCCGGCGTAGCAGGGCAGCCCACATCCGTCACTAGGTCCCCCACGGCGAAGTTCTTCACCTTTCGCCCCAGCTCCACCACTCGGCCCACGCTTTCGTGGCCCAGCAGCATCGGATATTGCACGGGGCGTATATGCCGCCCGTAGATGTAGTTCTTATCCGTGCCGATACAGGTCGCGCCGAACAGTATCTCCACCAACGCGTCATAGTCTCCCACCGCCGGTTTGTCGATGTCCCATATCTCCAGCCTTCCCGGTTCCACAACAACGGCTGCTCTCATATGTGCCCTCCCAATGTTTCTCTTGAAGAACAACCGCTCACCCAGCGGTCGCCAACCACAATTATAGCAGATAGAAATAAAAAACGCACCACCTCAAAGGGCGATGCGTTAACACCTGGTTTAGTGCTTCCGGCTTTGGATCGGCCATGTATGGTATTTTCTCGCCACTTCCAGCAGTACGTCCACCATCTCAGGGCAGTAAAGGGTCCCCTTGTCGATCCCCATTTTCTGGCACACTTCTTTATATGACATCCGGCTGTCAAACAGCATCAGATCGTCAAACCCTCTGACGACGGCCACGATGCGGCTGGGAACGGCAATCGCGTCCTGCCATTCGTCGTAGCGCTTATAAAGATCGGTATAAAGGTTCTCCATCTGAGTGAGCGACTCGATACCGCTGATGATATCCCGCCCCACATCATAATGGCTGTCATAAATCAGTTTCTCGTCCTCATTCAGGCGCAGCCGTCTGGCCAGCAGCTCATCGTCGATGCTGATCAGCCCGATATCTGCGATCTTTGCCAGCAGCTTGATGTCGGAGAGCGTTTCCTCTTTGCAGAACAACGCCTTGCCGATTTGAACTGACAGGCTCTGAAGGCGCACGCCGCGCTTGCCCCACCCCGTTTTTTTGCTGATGATGGCATTGATATTGTCCACAACTGACGCACCGGTCAGATGCTTTTGTATGTTCCTTCTTTTTATCAACTTCTTGTAGGCATCGTGATACAGGCGGCTGAAATCCATCTCACATTCGGCCATTGCATAGCCGCAGCTGATCTCCGTTTTGATCAGGTTCAGATAGGTGCTATGCAGCTTCAGTATCACTTCATCCATCCGTGTCTCGATTTCCAGCTGGTTTTTGCCTGAGAAAGCGCAGCAATATTCTCCGCCGCCGGTTCTGCCGATAATGTCCGCGTCAAAAAAACAGTCTTCGATCACATTAGCCACGTTACGAATGAGCGTATTACCGGCATGATATCCCATCGTGCCGCATGCATCACAAAGATTTTCGATTCGGAATATTATCAGGGACAGAGGATACATGCCAAAACGCGACAGCTTGTCAAAACGCTCCTCAAAGCTCTTCAAGTTTAGCAATCCAGTCAGCGGATCGTGTGTCTCCAGATATTCCAGCCGCTGGTGCTGGAGGGATACCGCACTGATATCAAAAGCGGCGCCGGACGCGAATTGCTTTCCATGCATCCGGTCCAGCAGGCCCTTTATGTGATAGGTTTTCCATGCGCCGTTAATATTTATCTCAATCGTTTCATCCAACACCTGTCTTGAACGGGCTGAAAACGCATCAATGTTCGCACGAAGTTTGGCGATGCCGTCCGGAGATACGCGCATTTCCAGTTCGCTGATGGGAAAGACTGCCGTCATGCGCTGCTCACTATCATATATCCGAATGGAATTATCATCAAAATCGGCTTCCCATATTAACAGATCCGACTCGCTGGGCCTTAAACCAAGCGCATCAAACATGCCAAGCTGTTCACAGTAAGCTCCATTTTGAAGGGAGATTCCTTTCGGGCTTTCATAAACGATATTGTTTAGAATATGTACCAAGACCTTCCTCCAGACGCCATTTTCCTATATTTAATAAACAGGTTTGACATAACTGAAACAGGTCAAGCCAGCCTGGATTAGGTCTGTTTTTGTCGAACTTTGACGATATTGGATTCCCTTATCAGCCACTTTTTTCGGCCGACCGTTTTCCCTTGAAATATGCCTTCAAAATCGCCGCCGACTCCTCTTCGAGCATACCTCCGGTAACCTTTGGCGTGTGGTTCAGGCGGCCTTCGGCCAGATTATAAAGCGTGCCGCATGCTCCCGCTTTGGGGTCGTACGCGCCGAATACCACCTCGTCAATACGGGAATTGACAATGGCGCCGGCGCACATCGGACAGGGCTCCAGCGTGACGTAGAGCGTACAGCCTGAAAGACGCCAGCCATGAAGCTTTCGTGCCGCCTTCTCAATAGCGATCATCTCGGCATGCGCCAGAGGGCTGCGCCTGGTTTCACGCAGATTGTGAGCCTTGGCGATCACGGCACCGTTATGGACGATGACAGCGCCCACCGGCACCTCGTCCCTCTTAGCAGCCTTTCTTGCCATTTCCAGTGCGGCTGTCATAAAATGCTCATGCTTTTCCATGCCGGTATTATATCACGGACGATTAAAACCGGCACGTACAATATGCTTCGCCTGATCATCCCTCCCAAATTCTTTTCAAAATATATGTGATTACTTTGCTCAAAACGGACAAATAATGTGAATTATTTTCTAATGTGTCTTGTGGGCTATCACTGAAAGTGTTATATTGGCAGTAATAAAAGGCTGGGGAGAGACGCTGTGAATACGCAAAGACGTGATGCTATAATGGATCTGCTGAACACCAAGGGTGAGGTCTACTTAAAGGACCTGGAGGATCTATTCCCGGAGTGTTCCAGCATGACGCTTCGGCGCGACTTGAAATACTTTGAGGAAAACGGCTATGTGAAGCGAACCCGAGGCGGCGCGGTTGCCCTTTCCATGCTATCCATGGCTGCCGAGGACGTATACTCCCGCCGCGCGCTGGAGAACACTTCCGCAAAATCGGTAATTGCACGCAAAGCGCTGTCTTATATCGAAGGTGGGCGTTCCCTGTATTTGGACTCAGGAACGACGCTGATGCTCTTTGCAAAGGAAATACCGGACGATTATATATCCATACTGACCAGTGGCCCCAACATCGCGCTGGAACTGATAAAAAAATCGAAGCCCAACGTAATGTTGATCGGCGGACAGCTCAACCGCAACACCATTTCCGTATCCGGCGCTAATGCCACCAGCTTTTTGTCCGGCGTCAACATCGATACGGCGTTTATGGCGGCCAGCGGTTTTTCGCTGCAGAACGGTTTTACCAGCGGCACATACTCGGAGTGTGAACTCAAACAGGAAGTGTTAAAACGTGCCTCTTCGGTTATCATGCTGATGGATTCTTCCAAGATCGGCAAAAGCCTGCCCTATACCTTCGGCAGCCTGAGCGATATCGACGTGCTTGTGGCGGATGATGATCTGCCCGAAGAGCTGAAAGCAGCCGCGGCGGAAAGCGGCGTTACGGTGATTTAGAACAGATGCACATAAGAAAAGGATTGCCTCTTCGACGACAGGCAATCCTTTTTTGTTAGTTAAATTTGCATTCAGCTGGCTAAAGCATTTCCTTCAGCCGGGCTGCGAACGCGCCGGCGCTTTCCTCCGCGGCCGCGATGATGTCGCTATACAGCGCAAAGTCGAACATGTTGATCTCCTCCAGCACCAGCCGTTCATAGATGTCTACGGCACAGGTACGCTGTTTTTCGATAACCAGCGCCTTCTTTGACGCGGCAGCTGCCGTCATAATCGCGGGGAACACAAACGGAGAAAACACTTCGGGAGATTCTTCGATCTGCGGGTCGATCGCTGCCAGCACATCACAGTCGTCACGGATCACATCGAACGGCACCGGATTGACGCACGAGCCGTCCATCCTGACCGATTCACCCTTCTCATGAGGCGAGAAAACGCCTGGAATCGCCACGGCGGAACGGACAGCTGACCCGACGTCACCGTCACCGAACACCAGCTGTTCGCCTGAGGCGTATTCGGCAGCCACGATTTTGAGAGGGAAATACAGGCGGTCGAACACCTTGACCGGCACGACCATCCGGTAGTATTCCTCCAGACCCAGACCGTCCAGTATGCCGAATTTGGCGTCTTTGACCTTGTTGATATTGATCGGCTTCTTTGCGCCCGGAAAGTTGACCTCCTGCATGAAATCGACCATGTTCTGGCTTGTCATGCCAGCTGCATACATCGCCGCCACCGCAGCTCCGATTCCGGCCCCGGATACGATATCCGGCTTGATTTCCAGCGCTTCCAGCGCCTTGATGTATGCGATGTTCGCGATGCCCTGCGCACCGCTGCCGCCGAATGCGATTCCCAGTTTCTTCGCCATAAGTGTATTCCCCTTTATATCAGCTTTTTGAGTTTCTCTATAAAACCGGGAACGTATGTCATGGCCCGGTCGTATACCTTTCTGTACTTGAAAAACTCCATCGTGGAGATGTTGTCAAACGTAGGCCTCTCAAAGATCTCCACATCGCACAGCTTGAGCTTCGAATTGATATAGGCTTCCTGGGTAGCCGCCCACGTCGCGTGGCTCGCGTTCTTCAGCGTCGGCTTCAGTATGGCCGGCCTGACCAAGGATACGTCGATCGCGATCAGTATATCGCATTCATCCCGTATGATATCGAACGGCACGATGTTGGTTGCGCCCCCGTCCACGTAGTATTCACCGTTCACCAGCTGCGGTATGAATGCACTGGGTAACGCAACGCTTGCCATTATGGCGGGCAGCAGTTCCCCGGATTCAAACACGCGCTCTTGGAGAGTATGGAAATTCGTTGCCACCACTTTTAACGGGATATTGAGCTCTTCAAAGCTTGTCTTTGGAAGCAGGCGCATGAGGCTTCGCTGTGCGGCATTCACCGCCATTCCGCCGGGACGCCGTTCCGGTTTGGCTGCGCCGCCGGTTTTGCCGCCCCTTAAATTGATGACCTTTTGCAGACCGTCCATGATTTCATCCGGCATCATACCGCCGGCATAGAGCGCGCCGGCAATAGCACCGCTGGAGGTTCCCGAAATGACGGACGGCTTTAAGCCCAATTCATCCAGCGCTTTCAGATACGCAATATGGGCGACTCCCCGGACGCCGCCGCCGCCCAGAGCCAGTCCGATCCGTTTCAAAGCCTCACCCTCACTCGTTATTCAATTCAATATACCATCATAAACCGTGTCCGTAAAGACCTTAGCCGGTTCATTTACTCCCACGGTTCCTTGGTGTATCTGCGTACGTTGATCTCGTCAATGACAGCGCCGTTCCTGTTCTTCAGCAGGAATATAGCTATATTCGCAATCTCCTGCGGCGTACTCAGCGTGGACAGGTCGAGATCGGGGCGTGTTTCCTGTATAAGTTCCGTCGCGACGCCGCCCGGCGATATCGCATGGACGCGTATTCCCTGTTTAAATGTTTCCCGCGCCAGCACCTTGGTATAACCCATCAGCGCGTGCTTGGCCGCGGAGTATGCTCCTTGTGATACATAGCCCTTATATCCCACGACTGATACGATATTGATAACCGTGGCGTGGGTAGACTTTAAAAGATACGGCATTGCCGCGTTCACCAGCATGAATGGGGCGCGCACGTTCACCGCCATGTGGCGATCCCACTCCTCTTTGCTGGTTTCCGTCAGCAGCAGTTTTTTGGCATATCCCGCGTTGTTGATGATAATGTCAACGCCGCCGAAAGTATCCGCGCAGGCCGATACAATCCGCTCAAAACTGCTGTCGTCCGTCAGATCAGCCTGCATCGCGACCAGGTTGCTGCCATCAATATCATTCAGAGCCCCTATGTTGCGCGAAGTAGCCAGCACATTAACGCCTTCATTTAGCAGAGCTTTAACCATTGCGATGCCGATTCCTCTTCCGGCACCCGTAACGATCGCGACTTTCCCTTTTATTTCACTCATTCCCAAAATCCTCTCCCATATTGTTGTACTATATTTTAACACATACACGGCAGGAATCATATATAAAACAGCCTGACTATTGTTTATGGCTACATGTTCTGATACAATCACACGGAAACAAATTTTCATCAGGAGTATCATACATGTATCAGCTTAAAGGCATCGAGTGTTATATATTTGATATGGACGGCACGATCTATCTGGGTGACCAGGTGCTGCCGGGAGCGCGCGAGCTGTTGGCGTGGCTGGACTCCGCCCGCATCCCTTACTATTTTTTCACCAACAACTCCTCCAAATCACCCGATGATTATATTGGGAAGCTCCGAAAGCTGGGATTCGGTGATTATGAACGCAATCGCATCATCACCTCCGCGCATGTGACAATATCATATATA
>JAEWWC010000225.1 GCA_023396555.1 Bacillota bacterium | reverse complement strand
AGATAATCCTCCTCGCCCATCCGGTAGATGAGCAGGTCGTCCACCACGCCGCCGTTTTCATAGCACATCGGCGAATACACCGCCTGCAAATCCTGCGCGCCCGAGATGTCGTTTGTCACCATGCACTGTATGAACCGCTGCGCATCCGGCCCCTTCACCGTGATCTCGCCCATGTGGGACACGTCGAACAGCCCCGCGGCGGCGCGTACCTGCTCGTGTTCTTTAATGATACCCTGATACTGCACCGGAAGCTCCCAACCGCCGAAGTCGATCATCCGGCCTCCCAGGGCCACATGTTTTTCGTAAAGCGGCGTCCTTTTCATATCGCTGCCCTCCTTGATCTTGGCTGATGCCAATCTTATTCTGTCAGTTCCCAAGAGAATTCATCTTATTTTTGATAACAAAAAAGAGAAAACGAACAAATCTGTCGTTTTCTCTGTTCTTTAACCTGAGAGATTCTATTAAAACCCGTTGGTTTTAATATTGCACCTTTGGTGCCGGCAGCGCCGGCTTTCCAGAGTCCTGTCCGGATGCAGTCCTGTTACCTGAAAGGTTCGCCGCGGTTTGACATGCCGGGGCTTACATCGTCGGTGGGCCAAAAAGCCGCTCTCCCGCATCCATCATTCAGTTATGGAGTTGTCATACTGCCAGCCAATGAGGGCATACTATCACATCGCCTTTTGTTTGTCAATTTGCTCTTCCCGGTCCTTGAAGAAACTGTCCACGATGTCGACGATCTCGGAACCGATCTTGAGCTGGGCTTCTACGGTGGAAGCGCCGATGTGCGGAGACAGGCAAACACGCTCATGGGCGCAAAGCCGTTCGTTGTGCGTCGGCTCCTCTTCGAACACGTCCACCGCCGCTGCCGCCACTTGGCCGCTATCCAGCGCGTCCAGCAGTGCCGCTTCGTTGACCACTCCGCCTCTGGCGCAGTTGACGAGATAGACACCCTTCTTCATCATCGCAAATTCCTTCTCGCCGATTGTGGCGCCCGCCTTTTTGTCAAACGGAATGTGCAGCGAGATGAAATCCGAACGCTTAAGCAGCTCGTCCATCGAGACAAATTCAAAGTCGAATCCTTCCTTTTTGCCGGAACGGGTGTTGTATATCACTGTCATGCCAATCGCACGGGCCAATCGGGCCACCTCCTGGGCAATATGACCGAAGCCGATGAGGCCCAGCGTCTTGCCGGCCAGCTCGATGCCTTCCAGCTTCTTTTTCTCCCACAGCCCGTTGTGCATCGACATATTGGCGAAGTACATCTTTCTCGCCAGCGCAAACATGTGCCCGATGGTTAGCTCGGCCACAGCCAGCGAGCTAGCGCACGGCGTGTTATTGACGGCGATGCCATTTTCGCGCGCGTATGCCACGTCGATGTTGTCCACACCCACGCCGCCGCGGACGATGAGGCCGAGGCGCTTAGTTCTCAGCGCCGCGTCGATGATCTCCCGCGTCACCTTAGTCGCCGAACGAATGATGATCGCGTCGCAGTTCTGGATCTCCGACTTCAGCTCCTCGATCTGGCAGCTTTTTTCCACAAGTTCGTAGCCTTTTTCACGCAGCGCCGTTGCCGCGCTTTTCTCGATACCATCCGTAATCAGTACTCTTGCCATTGTTTTTTTCCTTTCCATTCATTAAAAATCGCGGGTTTAATGTCTTTATGGGAAAACAAAAAAGAAAACGAAATCAACTGTCGTTTTCTCTGTTTTTTGACCCGAGAGATTCCATCAATCCATTTGGATTAATATTGCCCCTTTGGTGCCGGCATCATGCACAGACTTTCCAGAGTCCCGTCCGGATACAGTCCTGTTACCTGAAAGTTTCACCGCATTTTGACATATGCGGTTTACATCGTCGGTGGACTTGTCGCCGCTCTCCCGTATCCTTCATCCGGATATAAAAAATATTTTTGTAACCTGCTAAATATTAATTTGATTCTATCATGCAAAGGCGATGTTGTCAACGTCGCACAAGTATAAAAACCGTCCCATATCGGCTTATATGTCTAAGCAGAATCAAACTTTGCCACTTTATCTGCGAAAACAAAAAAGAGAAAACGAACATAATTGTCGCTTTCCCTGTACTTTGACCCGAGAGATTCCATTAATCCATGGGATTAATATTGCCCCTTTGGTGCCGGCATACCGGCTCTCCAGAGTTCTGTCCGGATACAGTCCTGTGACCTGAAAGTTTCGCCGCGGTTTGACATACCTTGGCTTACATCGTCGGTGGGCTTTATAGCCGCTCTCCCGTATCCTTCATTCAGATATTAAATACTCTGCCCTTTACTCACGCTAAGGCGATGCTATCACGCCCCGGCTGTTTTGTCAATTGCCCTCGCTTACCCGCTTACAGCGCGGCGACCGCCTCCTTCATCGCTGTGATGTGCGCCGGCGTGGTGCCGCAGCACCCGCCGATGATGTTCGCGCCCGCTTCCACCAGCGCCGATACAAATGACGCCATGATCTCAGGCGTTTCGGGATAGACAAGCTCGCTGCCCACCGTTTCGGGCAGCCCGGCGTTGGCGTGCACAAGTATCGGCTTGTCGGGGAAGGCTGCGCGCAGTTCCCGGACGATCTCCACCATGCGCTCCATGCCGTTGCCGCAGTTGGTACCGACGATGTCCGCGCCCGCCTCGATGGCTGCTTCCGCCGCCTCCATAGGCGACGTGCCCATCATCGTTCTGTATTCGCCCGACTTGGTTTTATCAAACGTGAACGTGCATATGACCTCGCAAGACGTATTTTCCTTCGCTGCCCTCACAGCAATCGCGGCCTCGTCCTTGTCCATCATCGTCTCTATGCAGATGGCGTCCGCGCCGCCCTTTTCCAGCGCCACCGCCTGCTCCTTGAACGATTCGTACAGCTCCTCCTCCGAGACCTCACCGATAATGAGCATCTTGCCCGTGGGCCCGACGGATGCGATCACGCGCCTGTCGCCCGCGGCTTCCCGGGAGGCCCGTGCCGCTGCCTCGTTGATCTCTGCCGCGCGCCCCTCCAGCCCGTACTGCTTAAGCTTGATGCTGCTGCCGCCGAAGCTGTTGGTCTCCACCATATCCACGCCCGCGTTGATATAGCTTTTGGCAATGTCACGCACGTCCTCGTATCTGTCCAGACACCAGCGCTCGGGGCAGTCTCCCGCCTTCAAGCCCTTCTGATAAAGAAATGTCCCCCACGCGCCATCCGAAACGAGTATCCTGCCTTCTTTGACAGCATCGGTTATCCTTTTCGCCACCGGTTCTCTCCTCTCGCCGCTTATGGTTATACTTTATTCTATATGCGCGCATATGACAAGCCATATATGGCGGGGTCAGCGCACCAATTCCGCCAGCGCGGCGACCGCCGCGTCCACATCCTCACGCGAGACGCCGTAATGGGTGACGAACCGGCCTTCGGTTCCTTCAAAACCGTTGATTTTGATACCCTTTTCACGCATCATCGCGGGCAGTTCTTCCAGCAGCGTCGCAGGGCGGTCCAGCCGGAAGAACACCAGGTTGATGTCCACCGCATCCGCATCCGCCGTCACGCCGGGTATCTCGGCGAGCCGCTGTGCCATGTGTTTCGCGTTGTCGTGGTCTTCTTGCAAACGGCCCGGCATATCGCGTAGCGCGATAATGCCCGCCGCGGCGAGAAAGCCCGCCTGCCGCATGCCGCCTCCCAGCAGCTTGCGGTGCTTGCGCGCGCGCTCTACGAACACCGCGTCGCCTGCCAGCACCGATCCCACGGGCGCACACAGCCCCT
>JAEWWC010000183.1 GCA_023396555.1 Bacillota bacterium | reverse complement strand
CATCAGCATGAGAAAGGACTTTTGCGATGCATGCGATGTTTAAGGGGGCGATCAGCTTCGGATTGGTCAGCATCCCCATAAAGATGTTTGCCGCGACGGAGGAAAAGGACATCCGTTTCCGCCAGCTCCATAAGAAATGCCACACGCCGGTGAAGTACCAGAAGGTGTGCCCGCTGTGCGGCGAGGAGGTGAAGCCGGACGACATCGTCAAGGGCTTCGAATACGAGCCGGGCAAATTCGTGATCATATCGGAGGAGGATTTCGAATCCGCTAAGGCCGAGGTGCAGGCGCGCACCATCGAGATCGTGGACTTCGTGAACCTCGCGGAGATCGACCCCATCTACTTCGACAAAACGTATTACCTCGCGCCGCAGGCCGAGATTGCGGCCAGCACCAAAGCGTACAACCTGCTGCGGGAAGCGATGGCGCGTTCGGGGCGCATCGCGGTGGCGCGTGTGACGATGCGGGACAAGCAGACGCTGTGCGTGCTGCGCATATACGGCGAAGCGATGGTGCTGGAGACGATATTCTATCCGGACGAGATACGCCCCGTATCCGAGGTGCCCGCGCTCCCGCACGATATGAAGACGGACGAGAAGGAGATGGACATCGCGGAAAAGCTGATCGGGAACTTGACGGCGGCATTCGACCCGTCCAAGTACACCGACACCTACCGCGAGGCGCTGCGCCGCATCATCGAAGACCGTATTGCGGGGCGGCAGGTGGTGGCGCAGCCGGATATGCCGGAATCCAACGTGATCGACCTGATGGAGGCGCTGAAGGCCAGCGTGGAGCGCACGGAGCAGAAGAAGGCGGAGCAAAGCGCGCCGCAGAGGCAGGCGAAGTAGCGTGTATGTCTGCATGGAGCCGGTGCGCGTGCCGCAGGTGGTGACGGAGCCAGGGTTCGTCCACCAGATCAAATGGGACGGCGTGCGCGGCGTGGCGCTGGTGGACAGCGGCAGCGTGCGCGTGTTCGGCAAGAGCGGGCGTGAGTGCACGGCGCAATACCCGGAGTTGGCGGCCTTGGCTCGGCAGACGGACGCGGCACAGGCGGTGGTCGACGGGGAGATCGTGGCGTTCGTGGACGGGAAGCCGTCGTTCTACCACGTCTTAAAGCGCAGTCGCTCGTACGGCGGACCGGGTGCGTCCCGCTGGCCGGTGCGCTACATCGGGTTCGACCTGCTGGAGCTGAACGGACGGAACCTGCGCAGCTTGCCGCTGGTAGAGCGACAGCAACTGTTGCGCGCACACTTCACTCCCAGTCCCGTAGCGGCGTTGGCGGACGATTTTGCAGACGGAGAGGCGCTGTACGCGCTGATGAAGCGGGAGAACATGGAGGGCGTCGTCTCCAAGCGGTTGGACAGCTCGTACACGGCGGGCAAGGCACATAACAACTGGTTCAAGACCAAGACCGCCCGAAAGATGCTGTGCGCCGTCACGGGGCTGCGCATGAACAACGACCAGCCTGCGTCGCTGGAACTGGCTGTGTACCGCGACGGCGTGCTGACGCCGGTGGGACACGCGGGCTCGGGGCTGTCAGACGAGACGCGCCGCCTGCTGCTGGACTATACGCTGAAGGAAAGCAGCTGCGTGGGGGGCGATGTGATGCGCGTGCTGCCACGGCTCACGTGCTGGGTGAAGTTCGCGGAGTGGACGGCGGACGGCACGATGCGCCACCCTGTGCTGCTGGGGTTCTCCGACCGTCCCGCTGAGGAAGCGACGGGTGAGGAGATCAGCATGTGAGGGGCGTTTGTTAGAAGGGCATAGGGCTCCTCCGACGGCACAGAACCTTTTTTGAGGAAAAAGGTTCTGCGGACTCCAAAAACCTTCAATATGCTGATAGCGACGGTTAAACATTAATAATAAATGGGAAAGCCGTAGGCATTTCCCTGACGGGATTCTAAAGGGGCGGTGCCCCTTTAGAGAAGGTGTGGAGGCAGCGCCGCCACGGTCGCAGAAAGGGAACTAAAAATGAAGCTCTCAGTCAAAGAGCGAGAAATAACGCTTAACAACCCGGACAAGCCGCTCTGGCCGGAGATTGGCGTGACAAAAGCGGAATACCTTAAGGCGCTGGCGGGGCTGGCACCGTACCTGCTGCCGCACACGGCGGGCAAACCGCTCACATGCCTGCGCTACCCGCATGGCGTGGGCACGGATTTCTTCTACCAGAAAAGGCCGCCCAACGGCGCGCCCGACTGGGTGAAAACGGTGACGGCGGACGGAGACGAATTCGTCGATCTCAACAGTGTGGAGACGCTGGTTTGGCTGGGCACGATGGCGGCGCTGGAGTTTCATACTCCGTTTGGAGACGCAAACGGCACGCTGACGGCGCTGGTGTTCGACCTCGACCCCTCGGAGGGGCAGACGTTTGAAGACGTACGCGAGTGCGCGCTGATCGTGCACAGCACGCTGGAGGGGCTGGGTGTCAGGAGCTATGCCAAAACATCCGGCGCGTCGGGGCTGCAGGTGTATATCCCTACGCGCCGCATGACGTTTGCTGAAGGGCGCAAGATCAACCTGTTCTTCGGGCAGTATTTCGCTTCCCGTTACCCCGAAAAGATGACGGTCGAGCGCATTGTAAAAAACCGGGGCCGAAAGCTGTATTTCGACTATCTGCAGATGGGGCCGGGCAAGAGTATCGTGTCGGTATATTCGCCGCGCGCGGTGGCCTGCGGGGCCGTGTCCATGCCGGTGCCGTGGGACGAACTGGCCCGAGGCGTGGTGCCGTGCGACTTCAACCTCAAAAACGCCGTGCAGCGGCTGGAGCGCACGGGCGATCTGTTTGCGCCCATGCTGCGCGAAGGCTCCGCGATACCCGCGCTGGAGGAGATACTGAAGCGCTGATCTTGAAAGAGGGATAATGGGAAAGGTCGCGGAGCGCTGCCCCGCACCCCACTTAAGGGACACGTCCCTTAAGAATCCCACTTCGACACTTAATTAACTTTACGTATATCTAGAAGGTATCGGTGAAATAAAGAGGTCTGGAGACAATGTCTCCAGCGGGGAGTGGGGCAGAGTCCCACGGTCTTAAATCGTGCCGCGCCCCACAGCCTTAATTCAGAGCTTGACAAACGCACCATTGAGCTGATACGCTGATAACATCAAAGACGCAAAGGAGTCACATAAGAGCCGATGAAGAGACAGTAATCCGACAATTGAAGAGCTGCAAAGCGATTTTTGAGGGTTACTGTATGCATATATGGAAATAACGGGCGGTGTCTGCCGCCGTTGGGTGTGCGCGCATGCCGTAATCCTCTCTGTAAAGGAGTGGATTTTTTTGTTATTGGAGATAAACAAACTGGATATGAGCTTTGGTACGAGAAAGCTGTTCTCGTTGGAACGGCTGGCGCTTTACGCAGGCGATAAGGTAGCGGTGGTGGGCGCGAACGGCGCGGGTAAAACCACGCTGCTGCGGCTGATCACAGGGGAATTGCAGCCGGACGTGGGGCGCGTGACAGTGCGTGGGCATGTGGGCGTTATCCGGCAGCTGGGCGCACCGGAGGAATTGGAGGACGGCGCACGGGCGGCGGAACGGCTGGGCTTCGCGCTGGACGGGGCGTACAGCGGGGGCGAGCGTACCAAGGCGCTGATCGCCGAGGCGTTTGCGGAGCGCCCTGACCTGCTGCTGGCCGATGAGCCGACGACCAACCTCGATATCGATGGCATCGGGCGGCTGGAGAACATGCTGCGCGCGTTTCGCGGCGGACTGCTGCTGATATCACATGACCGCATGCTGCTAGAAAACGTGTGCAACAAAGTGCTGGATCTGGACAGCGGTGTATTTACGCTGTACGGCTGCGGCTTTGCCGACTATCTGGCGCAGAAGGAGCGCGAAAGAGCGGCGCAGGAGGCGCGGTACGATGCGTATACCGCCGAGCGGGAGCGGTTCAAGCACATGGCGGCGGAGAAGGCGCAGCAGTCCGCGGGCGTAAAAAAAGCGCCCAAGCGCATGGGCAACTCGGAGGCGCGGCTCCACAAGATGGGCGGGCAGAAGCAGAAGGAGAAGCTGGACCGCGCCGCCAAAGCGGCAAAGAGCCGCCTCGAACAGATGGAGAAGGTGGAGAAGCCGTGGTATCAGAAACCCATTTCGTTCGACATCAGGCCGGGCGCGGTGCACAGCCCGGTGCTGGTGAGTGCAGATGGCGTTTCGGTGCGATACGGCAAACGCGCGGTGCTTAACGGCTGCAGGTTCACCGTCCCCAACGGCAGCAAGACGGCGCTGATCGGGCCCAACGGCGCGGGCAAGACCACGCTGCTCAACATCATCGTGGAGCGGGGCGTGGGCATACAAACGTGTTCGGGGCTTAAAGTTGGCTACTACCGACAGGATACCGGCGGATTGGACGATAGCGCCAGCATACTGCAGAACGCGATGGCGCATTCGGTGTACGACGAGACGTTTGTGCGCACGATACTGGCGCGGTTGCTGTTCCGGCGCGACGAGCTGCATAAGAGCGCAGCGCTTTTGAGCGGCGGGGAGCGGCTGAAGCTGGCGCTGGCCGCCATTCTGCTGAGCGACTTCAACCTGCTGATACTGGATGAGCCGACCAACTTTCTGGATATCGGCTCACGGCAGGCGCTGACGGACGTGCTGGCGGCCTACCCCGGCGCGGTGCTGTTCGCCTCGCACGACCGGGCGTTCATATCCGCTGTGGCAGACCGCATCATCCGCCTCGAGAGTGGTGAAACGCGAACTTTTGAGGACGGTTTTGACGCTTATTTGGAGGACTTCCACCCACAAAAGGGTTAAATATTGTACTTTTGGGACAGATCATGATATAATGCAAGAAAACTAGAGGAAGTGATCCTGCATATGAAAAAGATAACGCTGATCCTGCTCGTGATCGGGCTCGTTTTCTCAATAGGCGTGCCGGTATCACTGGGTGCGCCGGAGGGCTTTCAGATGCTGATGCTCGACAGCAGCGGCCCGGATGTTTTCAGAGTCCAGATGCGCCTGCGGGACCTTGGTTATTTGAACTACCGCCCGACAGGTATGTATAAAGGCATGACACAGGCGGCGGTCGTCGAGTTCCAGAAGAACAATGCACTGGATTCGGACGGCCGGTTGGGTGAGCTGTCGTACGATAAGCTGTTTGCGATGGATGCGGTGAGAAAGCCGCTCAGTCCCGGCGTGATACCGCCGTCCGGGCCGGCGCTGACGGGTAGCGCGCCCTCGCCCGGTGAGGCCGCTGATTGGTCGTCCGTGGTCAATGCGGCGATTCCGGCGGATACGACGTTCACCGTTATTGACTACAATACGGGCAAATCCTTCTCCGTCAAGCGGACGGGCGGGACAGGCCATGCGGATGTGGAGACTGTGGACGGCGACGCGACGGGCGTATTCCTGGAATGCTTCGGAGGAGCGTTCACGTGGGAGAAGCGCGCCGTGCTGGTGAAGGTGGGAGAGACGACTTACGCGGCGTCGCTGCTGGGCCATACGGGCGGCCAGGATACCATCGCCGACAATGATATGACGGGACATGCCTGCCTATACTTCTCGGGTAGCACTTCCGATGTGATGGGCTTTGTTGATAAGGAGCATGCCCGCAACGTGCTGGTGGCGGCTGGTCAGCTGACACCGTGACAATGACTCAAAAAGACGCGGAAGCATTCGTCCCACGTCTTTTTTATTTGGAGAGAAATTATCCTGAACAATACTCAAACGTCTTGTTCAGCTATACTATTATCCTGGATGGAGCGTTTGCACAGGTCTTCCCGCGGCTCCTTGACGATGATGGCTACGGCCAGGTTGACGAAAGAGAGAGCGGCGACGATGTAGAATATATACTGCGAGCCGATGGTAATCCAGATCACGCCGCCCAATATACCGACGGTGATGGACACGATGTGGTCCAGCATCATGGACAGCGAGAGCGTCGGGGTCACATCCTTGGGGTCTATCGCGATCGACCTTAGGTATATCGTGCGGATGATGCCCATCTGGGAGGAGAGGCGGTCTACGACAAACAGCGAACAGGTGAGTATGAGCGGCAAGCCCACCTTTGCGATTACCCCGCCGTTGAACAGATGGGTCAGCAGACCGTAGCACAGGTATACGAAGATGAAAGAGAGCGCGTCCGCATAGAGCAGCTTCTTCACGCCGAAACGGTCGATCCATTTGCCTAGCTGCGGCATGAAAAACATGCCAAGCAGCGACGCGATTATGCCCAGCAGAACGATGGTGTCCACCTGCTGACCCAGCGTTTCAATGAGCACCCACGGCCCGAAGACGAGCATCACCTGCTTCTGGACGCCAAACACGATGGCGAGCAGGTAATAGAACTTGTACTCCTTCCGGAATAAGAATTTGAGCTTCTCGCGTTTGGTGCGCACCTGGCCGACGTCCCGCTTCAGCTTGACAAGCAGCAGCAGCGTTACAACATAGAATGCCGCCGAGACGATAAACGTCCATTTTGTAGAGCTCTGGAAACTGAAAATGCCGAAACGGAACAGAAAGAACACCGCCACGCCGGACACCATCAGAAAGGCGAACTGCACGCCTCCGAACTGGCCCATGCGCTTGCCAATTTTTTCGGGCTCCGCGAGGGCCATGCCGATGCTGTCCTTCAGCGGCAGGTAGAGGTGGAAGCCCAGCGAATTGATAAACAGGAATATCAGCATCACGGAGAATTGCGGGGTGAAAAAGCCGAGTACCGTAAGCCCGATGGCAGCCAGCGCCTGCGCGGCGATCGCGATGGTTATATCGCCGAAACAAGCCACGATGCTGACCAGAAAGAACACGATCACGCCTGGAAGCTCTCTGGGAAACTCGAGAAGCCCACGCTGAAAACCGTTCGTGTTGTACACTTCCTTGAAGTAGTTGGAGAAGAGCCCATCACTGAAGCCGATCGCGATGTTGACCGCCGCGATGACCACGAAGAACAGGTATAAGTCCTTTTTCTGCTTGTCTGTCATGTCCTGCCGCCGTCCTGTGTTGTATCAATTTATCATACCATCATATCACGCCAGCCCCATGTATTCAAAGTAAAAAGGGGGAATAATCGCGGCTTACAGCATGCAGATAGGTGGCAGGGTGCGTTGGTTAACGATTATTTCACTCACAAACGTGATGTTTGTCATGTCAAATAAGTGACTTTTATCAATTGTGGCGGTGGGCGAGCTTTAGTATATTGTGATTACAGAATAGTTTTAAAAAGTTTGAAAGGAATTTAAAAGTATGTTTTTTCATAGCATTCCGGTTTTGGAACCCTGGGGATGGGCTTCGGCAATCATCAGCGTTCTCGTTACCGTCATTCTTATCAGTATTTTCGTCAGGATCATAGTGCGCATCGCCCGCGGGGACCGCTGCCATTTCCATGGCCGCCGCTATGGTTACTGCGGAGCAGACGAGAATCAGGCGTCATCAGCAAGAACGATTCTGGATGAACGCTATGCGAAAGGCGAGATCAATGAAGAGGAATACAGACGGATGAAAGAAAACCTCAAGTAAGTTACTTGCGCCAAACCCAAGCGCCCTGTGCTGCCGGCTATCCGTTGGCAGCCTTTCTCATTCCTCAAATCCAAATTCACAGGGGTGCCTGACAGAAAGAGCGCGCCGCAGGGGACGCGCTCTTAACAGGTGCTTTGTACTATTTGCGGAACCGCCAACCTCAGACTAGAAGATCGCTTTGTCCCGTATCTCTTGCAGCAGCGTATCGAGGAACTGACCGCCGTCCATCTCGCCGAGGTCGCCCATGCCGCGCTTGCGGATGGCCAGCGTACCCTTTTCCATCTCGCTGTCGCCCGCGATCACCATGTACGGGATGCGCTCATAGCGGCCCTCGCGTATCTTGTATCCAATCTTCTCGCTGCGGTCATCCACCGTGACGCGGACGCCGGCGGCGCGCAGCTTCTTCTCCCATTCCCGCAGGTAGGGGAGGGCCCGGTCGGTGATGGACATCAGGCGTACCTGCTCCGGTGCGATCCACAGCGGCAGCGCGCCCGCGTATTTCTCGATCAGCATCGCCAGCGTACGCTCGTAGCAGCCGATGGACGAGCGGTGGATGACGTAAGGGCGCTGCTTCTCGCCATTGGAATCCACATACGTCATGTCGAACCGGCCCGCGTTGGAGAAGTCAATCTGCACCGTGAACAGCGTATCCTCCTTGCCGAACACGTTTCTGAACTGCAGGTCCAGTTTGGGGCCGTAGAAAGCGGCTTCGCCGTCTGCCTCCGTGTAGTCCAGACCGATTTCGTCCAGTATGGTCTTCATAAGACCCTGAGTGGTTTCCCACGCCTCGGGGTCATTGATGTATTTCTCAGTGTTCTTCGGGTCCCACTTGGAGAACCGGTATTTGATGTCGTCCTGCACGCCAATACACTTCATCATATACTGTATCAGGTCCACCACTGCTTTGAACTCGTCCGCCAGCTGGTCGGGCCGGCAGATGATATGCGCATCGGCCAGCGTGAACTGGCGCACGCGGATAAGACCGTGCATCTCGCCCGAGGCCTCGTTGCGGAACAGCGTCGCGTTCTCACTGTAGCGTATCGGCAGGTCGCGGTAGCTGCGCAGCTCCGAGTTGTAGATCATGAACTGGAACGGGCAGTCCATGGGACGGAGCGCCAGCACCTCGTCGCCCTTCTCCTCGTCGCCCAGCACGAACATGCCGTCCTTGTAGTGGTCCCAGTGGCCGGATATCTTGTACAGGTCGCTCTTGGCCATCAGCGGCGTACGCACCAGCGTATAGCCCCGCGCTTCCTCCTCGTCCTCCACGAACCGTGACAGTATCTGAATCACCTTCGCGCCCTTGGGCATTAGCAGCGGCAGGCCCTGGCCCACCACGTCCACGGTGGTGAAATACTTCAGTTCGCGGCCCAGCTTGTTATGGTCCCGCTCGCGCGCTTCTTTGAGCTGCTGGAGATAAGCGTCCAGGTCGGCCTGCTTTTCGAATGCCGTGCCGTATATGCGCGATAGCATCTTGTTCTTTTCGCTGCCGCGCCAGTAAGCGCCCGCAATGGACAGCAGCTTGAACGCCTTGACTTTGCCGGTAGAAGGCAGATGCGGTCCCGCGCACAGGTCGGTGAAATCGTCCTGACGGTAGAAGCTCAATATCGTATCCTCCGGCAAGTCGTTAATCAACTCCCGCTTATAGGGTTCATCCTTCATCAGTGCCAGCGCTTCGGCACGCGGCAGCTCAAAGCGTTCCAGCTTTGTGTCCGCGTCCACGATGCGCTGCATCTCCGCCTCGATGCGCACGAGATCCTCCGCGTCGAACGGCTTCTCCACATCGAAGTCGTAGTAATAGCCAGTGTCAATCGCGGGGCCGATGGCGACCTTCGCGGTGGGGAACAGCCGCTTCACCGCCTGCGCCATGATGTGCGACGCGGTGTGCCACAGCGCCTTTTTGCCCGCTTCGTCCTCGAACGTCAGTATCTCCAAACGGCAGTCGCCGTTTATCACGGTGTCCAGACCGCGCACAGCGCCGTCGATACGCGCCGCCAGCGCCCTTTTTGCCAGCTTATTTGATATCGCCGACGCGATCTCCAGCGCACTCATACCCTCTTTAAACTCTCTGCTCTCGCCGTTAGCCAGTGTGATATTCATTGCTTCGTCCTTTCAATATATACAGTAAAATAAAAAGCCCACGCACGCAAAATTGTGTGCATGGGACGATTGTTCACCGCGGTTCCACCCATCTTCCATCGATCAATGGCAGCTTTTCGTTAGCGGATAAGGGCGCAACCCCATTCACAAACGCAGGTGGTTTCGCTTTGGGTCACGCACGGCACATTTCCAGCCCACGATGTGCACGTCTCTTGATGCGTTTTCTGACCTGCCGCTACTTATCCTGCAGATTGTTATTAATTATATGCTTCGGCAGCTTTTCTGTCAATTGCTTTCGTCGGCGCTTTCGGGCTCATAAACGTTCAGGTCTGTTTTCAAAAATACGATGTCGATGCGCCTGTTGAGCTGCTTGCTGCCTTCGCTGTTGCTGAGTGCCACGGGACGGTATTCGCCAAAACCGACTATTAAACCAATAATGGTACCTTTGCCCATTCCCTTACTTCTTAATCGGACTTCTTCAAATTATTAATCGGCGATTTTAGTGAAAGTATATTAGCAGAAAAAAAGTGTCCGAAGACACTTGGTTATTCAGTGTGGATATTAAGATTTGCAGACGGGCGGTCAGATGATATTGGACCGTCCGCCCGATGTGCGCCCATCCAGCCGCACCTTATAGACGATGCCCTGTGCAGTGCGGATAATGCCCAGCACCAGCGCTATAATACCGAGGAACACGACCTGGTTGATGGTAAGCACCAGCGGTATAATGAGAAACGCCAGCCCAATCAGCGCCAGCAGTGCGCCCACTCGTGATTTGCGGCCATTGCTTTCCTGACGTCCATGTATCAGCCCGAATACGCCGAACACGATCAGCCAGCAGGAGAGTATTACGCCCATCAAACCCGCTGTGGGAGGAATGATTAGTATAAGCAGGAACAGCACGATATCAAGCAGGCCGTGAACCAGATAAGGAACGAACAAGGCGTTGCTGTTTTTGTGCTGTATCGCTTTAATCAGACAGTATATGCCATAGACCAGTACCCCGAGCCCTACAAGAAATATCAGCGTTTTTAAGGCAACGCTGGCTGTGCTGGGATCGGCTTTGTTAATGCCGTTTGCAGCCAGCAGGAATATGCCTGCCGCAATGATCAGTGCGCCCGTCAATACGACAAGCCACCAGGGCGTTCTTTTCTCAATTGAGAACATTTCAGGCTCCTCTCAAACATACTTCTTAAATAAATAATATCACTAAACCGGGACAATACACAACTGGCGTCATTGAAAAAATTAATGTGAGGCGAATCCTTCGCCCAGCACTTCGCTGACATCCGCGACGATCACAAAGGCACTGGGGTCTACGCCCCTTACAATCTTCTTGAGACGGACACCTTCAGTACGCCAGGGCAGCACACACAGCAGAACGCTCTTTTCCTTACCGCTGTACAGCCCTTTCGCACCCAACGCGGTGACGCCGCGCTGCAGCTTTTCCATGATGGCAGCGGCAATTTCATTGTTCTTATCGGATATGATATAGAACGCTTTTGCGGCGGAAAGACCGACAGTGATGACATCGATCAGCTTGGACGTGATGAATAGTGACGCCAGCGCATATAACGCCACCTCAGGTTCGAAAATCAGACCAGCGGCGCCGATGACGACGAAGTCAATACAGAACACGAACGTACCAATGCCCACCGACTTGAAGCGCGCGCTAAGCATTTTGGCAGCCATATCGGTACCACCCGTGCTGCCGCCCGAACGGACGACCAGACCGATGCCTATGCCCACCAACACGCCTCCATACACACAGCCCAAAAAGTGATCCTGGGCAGCTGGTATAGGAATAAGCTCTGCGGTCACGGAATACAGGACCAGCGAATAAGCTGTCCGAATCGCGAAACTCTTGCCCACCATGCGGAAACCGAAAAGGAATAGCGGTATATTAAGTATAGCTATAGTGAGACCGAGAGGAAAGCCAAACAGATGATACAGTATCGTGGCGATGCCGCTGATGCCGCCCGCCGCGATGGTATTGGGCACCAAAAACAGGTTAAGTCCCGCTACGGCGAGGCCCACGCCCACCGTCATCCATATGTAATCCTTCACGCGCTGGTTCATGCAGCCTCCCATCGCCATTCTTAGAAGGAGCCTTGAATACGCTCCATGAAAAAAGCGGAAGATGATGTCCTCCGCTTTAGTCTTTGTCGTTTTGTTTTGTTTTATCAAACCCCATGCTTATGGATATCGCCTCATCGATTCGAAGCATATCCTTTTCGCTCAGCCGTCCCATTTTTTTAATCAGCCTTGTCTTGTCAATGGTTCTGATCTGTTCGAGCAGTACCACGCTCTTCTCCGACAGCACATCTTCATCGATGATGATATGTGTGGGCAGGCGCGCCTTGCCAAGATTGGACGTTATGGCTGCGACGATGACCGTGGGACTGAACCGGTTCCCGGTATCGTTTTGTATCACAAGCACCGGGCGTATGCCGCCCTGCTCTGATCCTGTAACGGGGTTCAAATCCGCATAGTAAATATCTCCTCGCTCTATCATACGTCACCCCGCGGTATGCTGTTTTGGTTTCCAATATATCATATGAGGGGGGGACGCTATTTGTTAGCGGATTTTGCTGAACAGGACAGCCTCGCGTTTCCCATAAAACCTGCGCGAATACGCACAAGAGAGGGTTCATTACGAAAGACCGGCGGCTGTCACTTTTGAAGATATTTGGTCTTCTTATTTGAGCAGTTCGAGCGCGTTTTTATATAATATGCGCTCGATGTCAGATGCGGGCAGAGGCAGTCCGATGATGCGCGCAATCTCGTCGTCCGCCCTTTTCCATGGTGAATCGGTGCCGAACAGCACTTTTTCCACCCCGTGGCGGCTGATCATGCGCGCCATGCCTTCGTCGCCCAGCTTATAGTGCGAATAGCAGGTGTCAAGGTACAGCGGCAGGCCGACCAGCACTTCCTCCACGTCGCGCCAGAGCGCGTGACTGCCCATGTGCGCCGCTACCAGCTTGAGCCCCGGCACATTCTGAAGCACCCGGCGGAGCATCAGCGGGGTGCAGTGTACCGGCGATGGATATCCGACGTCCACACCCGCGTGTATCACCACGGTCAGCCCAAGGTCCCGTATCGCTTCATATAGTGGCATCAGCCGGGACTCGTCGGCAAAGAAATGCTGATAGTCCGGATGCAGCTTGATACCCTTGAAGCCATGTTCCTTAATCCAGTTAAGGTTTTGCAGGAAGTCCGAATCGTCGGGATGAGCAGCACCAAAAAAGCGAAGCTTGTTCTGCTCGTTTTCCAGCGCCCACGCGTTGATGACGGGAACCTGAGAGGGCTTCGTAGCGACGGGCAGCACCACGCTTATATCCACGCCGCACTGTTCCATGAGGCCGAGCAGCCCCGAGACGGTTCCATCGTGCGCGGCCGCGATGCGCGCTTTATTCTCCAGCGAGTCGATGGCAGCCGGTGCGATTTTATCGTGAAAGCAATGCGTGTGAAAATCGATGACCATGTGTATTCTCCGGGTTGGCTTTTTCCCAATTCTACTATAGTCTAAGGGATAGGGCAAGCCGGAGGAGCACATTGACATAAAGAGCCGTCTAGAAACATGCCTTTCATTGGCTTTGCCAGTGAAAGGCACTGCGTCGTACGAACGCCCCGCCGTCTGGGCCGAAGACGTAGACGAGGCAAGACCCGATGGCAAACGTAGGTTACCATCGGAGATTAAAGCATATCTTCGGAGAACTCTACACGCGTGCCGAACACATCTTTGATTGTCTCGATGATGCGTGCGTCGAAAAAACGGTCCCTGTTGTGTACCACGATGGAGAGCGGCGCGATGTTGACCAGTGCGGAGAGCAGAGCGTCGTCCTTGTCGCTGCGAGCGCCCGAGAAACGGCTCTGCAGCAGACACAGGCGTTCGTCCAGCAGCACATACTCGCCGTCGCCGTCCACGCAAAGATGGACCTGCCGCACGCGTGGTATGCGAATCTTTACGAAGAGGCGCAGTATCTCCACAAATTCGGCATATTCCTTTTTGCGGACATGGTCCTCAACACACCAGGACAACTCCTTTTCCCACGTCTCCAAATAGTCTTTCATGCGAAAACGCATGAATCCCTCCAGAATGATAGTATCGGCCTCGTTCTGCTGCAGCATCTCCGCAAGCCGTTGTTTGACGTCCAACTTGCACAGCGCTACTTCGTTCTTTTGTCCGGACTTGCCATACCACAGCCGCTTCAAAGCCCGGACTAGTATATCACACTGTTCCTTTTCGGACAGAAAATTATATTTTTGCCTCAGCATGCGCACCATATGGCGTATCTGCAGGTTTTCCACGATGATATCCGCCAGCAGCGTACAGAGCATCAGGCGCTCCTTGCCGTTGTCGTTATCCGAGTCCGTCAAGCAGACATTGGCGACACGGCTGTCGGCACCTTCCATATCGTTTATGCTCACAAGGCAGCCCTGCCGCAGCGCGTCATGCAGACGGTTCGAAATCAGCGGCGCCAGTTCAAGTCCTTGATCTTCAATGCCCAAGATAATATTCAAATCACAAATCACCCTTTTTTAGCCGTTCACTATAATCTATGCCGGGGCAAAATAAACGTTTCTCACATTAATTTTTGCAGCCGGGCAAAATACTCTCGTTGTAATTTATGTAAACAAGGCGTTTGGTAAATATGAACAACAATACGTTGCGAAAGCGGTTTGAGGCGTGCTAATATGGATGAAAAGTGGCAAGAATCAAGAGAATCCGGCTTGAAAAGCCAGAAAGGCGGGGCTATGGAAGAAGAGAGGATCGTAGGTACGGCGAATCAGTACAGTGAACTGGCAAAGATGCTGACGGAAACTGCTGAGGAAGCGAAGCATGACGGCGAAGAGCCGGGCTACATTCACGATGCACTGCTGCGTCTGTTTTACGTGATCAGGCTGGAAGACAAGATGGAGAAGTGTCAGGAGCTGCTGACGGAGGATTCCGGCGAGGAAACGGTGGAAGCGGTGACGGAAGCGGCGCAGGCTGTACAGGAGGCATCGGACGCGGTATTCGGATACGTGGAGGACTATAGCGCTTCCGACAGGGAATTCGAGCAAAAAATGGAGAGCCTGACGCTGGGTTCACCGGATGAGGGCTTGGACGACCTGCTCTGCAAGCTGTACAAGTGCGAGGGCATCATCCGGCTGGCTTACCGCTGCGCGACGCGTTATCCCACGTACGGTCTGCAGGGCAGCCTATTCGGCGGTTCGGCGGACACGGAGCCCATCACGGACACCGAAGGGTTTATATCGGGCAACATGAACGTGGACGTACTGGCGCTGCTGGAAGCGCGGGATAAACTGATCGCCGCCATTGAGCCGCTGGTTGGGGAAGCGCAGTGACCACTTATCCGGTGAGCACGGATAGCTTGATAAACAACAGGAGAGACATTGTGAAGCTGGCAGTATTCGACTTTGACGGCACGCTGTTCCCGCAGGACACGCTGCCCTTTCTGCTGCGCCAGTGGCATGCGCAGGGGCGTTCATTCAAAAAGCTGATAAAGGCGTACGCATCGGTAGGCGTGCTGTATGTACGCTACAAGATGGGCGCACGCGTTCTGTCGCGCGAGATGATGCGCCGGACGGCGCTGCAGCGAGTGACTCGCATATTCGAAGGTATGAGCGAAGCGGAGGTGTCGGAGTTTTTCCGGCAGAACGCGGAGCTGATCGTTCCGCTGCTGCGCGAATCGGTGCTTGATGAACTAAAAAAAGCGAAGTCGGCGGGTTATCATACGGTGCTGTTGTCGGGCGGCTATCAGACGCTGATGGAGCATGTGGGTGAGATGATCGGCGTCGATGCCGTGATTGCCACCGCGATATACTACAAGGGCGGCATGGCGGACACGCACCGCGAGCTGGACATCGTATGCGGCGACGGCAAGGCCGACAGCCTTGTTGCCGCCTTTGAGGGGCGCGAGGTGGACTGGCAGGGCAGCATCGCCTACGCGGACAGCTATTCTGACCTGCCGATATTGCGTATGGTGGGGCATCCCGTTGCCGTATGCCCGGACAGGGACCTTGCCGATATGGTACCCGAACTGGGCTGGCGCGTAATGGAGGAGTGACGTCAGCGCGGATTCAGCTGGTTGCCACGCTTTACCGGCCTGCCGTGTGCGGGGCACACCCAAGTGAAAGGGTAAGCAGCGATCGCCTTAACACTTTCGAGCATCTTCTGATAATCCCAGTCCCACGGGGCCGGATAGGGTATTAAAGCCCTTTTTTTATTCTCCAGCAGGTCGCCTGCGAACAGCACATCCTTATACAGGAAGCATACGTGTCCCGGCGTGTGGCCGGGCGTCGGTATCACGCGGATGCCATTGATTTCGGCATTATCTTCAAACGGCTGCAGGTTTTGCGGCACCGGCACGCGCATCAGCTTTCCGATATATTTTTTGAAGCTATGGCGCGGCTGCTCGCCTGTGATGTAGGGGATATCCTCGGCAGAGGCGTGCACTGCCGCGCCCGTTGCGGCCTGCCAACGCGCCGCGTTGCCGATGTGGTCCACATCGTGATGGGTCAGCAGTATGTGGTGGGTATCGTTAAAGCCCAACGATTCCAACTCGCGCTGCATCCCCTTGCCTTCGAAGCTCATGCCGGTGTCGATCAGCACCGGTTCAGGCGTCAACACCAGATACACATGGCTGTGGTGGGATGTGTCCAGCATGTAGACGTTTTCCATTATCTTCATCTCATTTACCTCTCTTCGGAACTCTTCTTAATCTCACCGATGCACTCGCTGGCCCAGGCGATGGTGGTGTTCAGATTCATTTCGGCACGCCGCAGTATGAAACACCAGTACATCTCCTCGCCGCCGTACAGCGATAGCTTTTTGACGTAATCCGCTGCCGTATCGTTGAAGTGGCGGACGATGGTCAGCTCGCGCTGCTTTTCCGCAACAAGCCGCTCGAACTGGCGGAGCACTTCGTCCCGCCCTATGCTGGAGCCGAAAAACAGCCGCAGTGAAAACTCGTCCCGCTTTTCCTTGGACAGCTTCTCGGGGAAGTGCGCAATCCAGTCGGAGAAAGCGGTGCGCCCCGCTTCGGTAATGCTGTATATGCGTTTGTCCGGCCGGTCCGCCTGCGGCAGTATCTCAGATGTGACGTAGCCCTTCTGCTGCAGCGTGTTCAGTTCGCGATATATCTGGCTGATGCTCGCGTGCCAGAAGTTGCGTATCGAATCGTCGAACAGCTTTTTCAAGTCATAACCCGTTTGATCGTGGTAGCTCAGCAGCCCGAGCAGCGCGTATTGAAGTGTCATCCTACCCTCCTATATTAAACAAGTAGAATAATATAGTACAAGTAGAGTA
>JAEWWC010000161.1 GCA_023396555.1 Bacillota bacterium | reverse complement strand
TAAAACGGGCTGCCTGCTTTATACAGACAACCCGTTGTGCTTAACGCCGTTTATGCCGGGCAAACGTTGACCGCTCTCAGACGGCCGCCCTTTTTGGGATCCGCTTCAACGTCGAAAGTGACGCGCTGTCCTTCACCCAAAGATCTGAATCCGTCCGATACGATGGACGAAAAGTGTACAAACACATCTTCTCCGCCGTTATCGTTCGAAATGAATCCGAAGCCTTTTTCCGCATTAAACCATTTGACAATACCATTATACATTTATGGTACCTCCTCATTCTATTTCGTACCCCAGTACAAATAAAAAACACATGCTTTTGTAAATCATTAGATAAAGAATGACTTACAAAAACATGTGAGCTCAATTCGATACATTTGATACTTGAACATAATACCATGGATGCAAGAGGCCGTCAAGCACAGTTTAGCGATAAATTCCATCGCTTGCTTTTCGCGCTTGCGCGGCCGTCACCGGAGCATACTTGCCGCGCGGCGTGCCATGCCGCCGCTCATAGCAATCGGCCTGTTGCGCAAAAAGCTCACGGACGGACAATATATCAGCCGGCTAGAGCCAAACCGCCCGGATAATGAGGTACAGCGCCAGCAGCCAGATGATGACGATGGGGATGCCCAGATACCATCTTTTGGGCTTGCCGCTTGCCCAGAGGCCTTCGGCCTTTTTGCGGCACTCTTCCATAACGTCCGCGGGTATCAGGCGGATGGTGAGCGCCACCAATACGGGCAGCAATATGATATCGTCCAGATAACCCAGCACAGGAATAAAATCGGGGATCAGGTCAATCGGCGACAGCGCGTACGCTACGGTGAGAGCCGCCAGCAGCTTTGCCCCAAGCGGCGTCTCCTTGTGCTTCAGCGCAAGAAAAACCGCCGGTATATCGTTTTTAAGCTTTTTGGCCCGCTCTTTGATTTTCATCTCTATATTATAATCTTTTTGGGCGCAAATGCCAGTATTAATCCCTGGCTGATTGAAGCCATTGCTTTTCACGTTATCAGCGCGGCTGGTGCGTCCAGTCCAAAGTTCTGTTATATTTTGAATTATTTTATAATATCGTGCAGAGAATACATATTGAATTTTACTTAAAGGAACCGTGCAAATGCTTTACGAAAAAACAAGGGAACTGACGCAGTTATCCCTGCAGCATTGGCTGGACGAAGAGGTGTTCTCGTTCGGCTGGTTTTTGATGGTCGCCATACTCATCGTGGCTTATGTGGTTTGGCTGAAGCTGCTGGACAAGCGCCGCGCCACCGAGCTGCTGCTTATCGGGTCATTGGAGGCTGTTGCCAAAAGCATCAACAGTATCGTGCTGGGCGGCCTGCTGGGTTTGGCACACTACAATGTCAAGCTGCTGCCGATTAATCCAAACGTCTTTATATCCAGCATTACCTTGTCCCCCATCATTATCATGCTGGCCGAGCAGTATTGTCATTCGTGGAAGGGTTTCATTGTGCGCATGGCCATAGGAAATGCCGCGCTCAACTTTATTATCTTTCCGATATACGACCATGTGGGCATACTGGAGTTTTACAACTGGAACGTATTCTTCCACTTCCTCGTGCTGCTCGTGATATCGCTCATTGTCCGGCTGGCGTTCCTGTGGATAATGGGGACACAAGAGAGGCATACTCTGGCACCTGAAAAGCGGACGCACCCCTCTTAAGCATCCGGCAGACGCCATATCCCATACACAGCACCCGGCTCATTGCTGCCCGCCGTTTTTCGTGTTCGCCCCGGGTGCGCGGGTGCCGTCCTTGTTGCGCATATACTGCTGCCTTTTGGGGGAGGTCCGCTTGCTGAAGATCAGCGTGCGCCAGAAGTCGTAGAAGTTGAACGGCGCCCACGGAGCCGTATAAGGCACGCCAAAGGTATCGATGGACACAACGAGCGAAAGCGTCAGCGTGATCGCCAGCGCGAAACCATAAAAGCCCAAAAATCCGGTCATGATGATCACAAGAAATTTCAGTATCCGGAGCGGATGCGCCAGCGAGATGTCCGGTATCGCGAACGATGATAAAAACCCGATGGACACGAGTATCAGCAGCAGCGGCGAGTAAATGCCGGACGCCGTTGCCGCCTGCCCGATGATGATGGCGCCCACGATGGCGATCGCCGAGCCTATTTTGACGGGCACGCGCAACAGCGCCTCGCGCATTAGCTCAACGATAAATTCTATGGATAGCACTGCAATGAAAGCGGAAAACGGGGCGCGTGCGCGCATCTGGGCAAATGTCACGATGTATGTCGCCGGCATCACGTCGTAGTGGAATTCAGCCATTGCAATGTAATACGACGTCATTGTGATGAAGAGGAACACTGCCGCATACCGGAGCAGGCGCATAAACAATCCGAAGAACTTGTTGTTGTACCGGTCGTCGCAGGTATAGAGGAACTCCGCGAACACCTTGGGTGCGTGCAGCACGGTGTTGCTGCCGTCCACCAGCACCAGCACTTTGCCCTCCAGCAATTCCTCTACCGCCATATCCGAGCGCTCGATGATGCCCATTCGCGGAAACAGGCTGTTTGGCTGCTGCTTCAAGTATTCTTGCAGTTCGCCCGTCTCGTAGATGCCATCTGTATTGATACCGTCAATCATCTTGGATATTTCCTCGACCACCCTGGGGTTGGCGATATCCTCGATATAAACCACAGCGACAGTGGATTTGGTGCGCGCGCCCACCTGCTTTCTCACGATGCGAATATTGCCGTCTTTCAGGCGGTAGCGCAGCAGCGAGAGATTGGTATCAAGGTCCTCCACGAACGAATCCCTTGGGCCGCGCAGAGAATACATCAGCTCCGGTACCGTCACCGCCCGCTTCTCCACTTTTTTCAGGTTCACAACCGCGTATTGCCGGTCTGTGGTGAACAGTATCACCGTCTGCCCATTGAGCACATAGGGTTCCACCCTGTTCAGATCGTCGTCCAGCCCGCACTGATCAGCAAACAGCAGATTGTCCACCGCATATTCAGCGGTAACAGCCTTCCCGCTCTCGGCACAGTGATCCTGCAACGGTTTGATCACCATCTGCGATATCGCCTGCCGGTCCGCCAGCTGCCCGATATAGCAGACATATGCCATACCACCCATATACGGTATCTGCCGGACCATCATATCGATCTTTTTTGATGTCAGGCTTTGGACCAGATTCTCAACGTACTGCTGGTTTCTCATTGCTCCCCATCCCCCTTATCACTGGCTATAATCATAGGCTTCATGTTCCTTGAGCGCCACATTGATATTCACCGTAAAGTCCGCATTCGTGAAAGTGCTGTCCCAGTCCACCTGATCATAAACGCTGGGATAAGCGATGCGAAATGGTTCGCTGAAGTACAGGTAATCGCATTTTAAACCCACAGAGGTCTGTATGGCCTGCGTCACATCTCCCATCAGCTGGTCCGACAGCCCTGTTTTGATCTGTTTTTCCACTTCAGAGGTGACCGGGCTCGCGAAGGACTGATACATCAGCTTGGCCTCAAAATCCATATCGATGGTAAACGATGCGCGGCTGCCGTCCCATCTTGCTTTTATGGCGTTGCTTTTCAGCGATGTCTCCAGAGTGTATGCATCCTGTCCCACATTGGCCACGTAAAGGAATTTTGGCTTCCTTTTCTCCCCCCCCAGTATCACAAATACGATGCCTCGGGCATCCTCATAGGAGACATAGCCGACGCGATGCCCGCCGTTAAAAATTGTATAGCCCAGCAACGATATTTGTCCCCGTCTGAGGCCCAATGTAGTCAGCAGATAGCCCTTATTATGCGCGGACAGCTTCTGCAGCACGTCTGCCAGCGACATGTGTAATGTGACGCCCTGTTCCAGCAGATTCCCCAGCGTATCCTCAATCGCAAAGCCTATGGTGGGTGAGTTTTCCGGCTGAACGCTCAGAAAATCCGCGGGGTTGTCCGGAGTGACGATCATGTCCATCGTCTTGCGGTATTCGCCGATTTCGCGAACGCGGTACATGTATTCCTCAAGCCCCTTGTCAACAAGGCTCTCCGTCATGATCAGCGACTGTACGGCTCCAAGGTAAACGGGCTTGTTTAGCGTTCTGTCCAAGTCATGGCGCGCTTCGGCGAAGCTTTCGCCCTCTCCCATCACGACCGTTGTTTTCAGCCCCTGCCCGCTGCCTTCATCGCTCTTCTTGTTCGTCGCTATATCCACGACCTCCACATAAAACGCATACTTATCATCTTGCCAGTCCACCACCACCGCTGTGCAGATATCCAGATCCTCGATATCGCGCGCATCCCAGCAGCCGCTCATCAGTACCAAGGCCAGCATCATCAGTATGCTAACTATTTTTTTGAGCATTCTTCTTCACCTTACTTATCACAAGCAGCATCAGCGGTATCAAAAAAGCCGCCACGATGCCGCCGACGCTGAGCATCGTTACCAGCTTCGGCATAATATCTTTTATCCCGATCGTCACCACACTGGCCAATGTGACAGCCGCACCGACGATCACCACAATCACGATCCTCTTTACCTTGGGCAGCATTTTGCACAGCAGCTCCACGATCACCAGATAAAGCGCGGATTTACCCAGAAACACCCGCATGAAGCCGATCGTATCGTAGACGATATCCAGCCGCTGCAGGAACTCGATCTTCTGGTATTCCACCAACCGTATCGCGTCCACCAGCGGGAAACGGTGGTAGACTATCTCATCCATGCCGATCATCGCGTAGCAGCCGTAAACATCGAGTATATAAAAAAGACCAAAGCCGATGAGGGCGAGCACAGCGGTTTTCGCCATTTTTTTCTCCGCTTTGATGAACGGAATCACCAGCAGCACCTCGATTCCGATGAACTGCTCAATGGTGTCTTTGAGCGCAATCAGGTATTTACCGGTGTCCGCCGGATTATACAGCGGCAATATGAAGCTGAAAGTCCCCTGAAGCAGCATGGAAATAAACAGTATGACCGTGACGACCAGAAACACAAGGCCGATGATCTCAGCCAGCCTCCCGAGGTTTCGGATACCCTTGTACGCGATGACGCCGTAAACCGGCATACCCGCCAGCAGCATCGCCCACACCGGCGTCTTCATCAGGAAGCTGGATTTGATGAGCAGATCGAATGAATTGCAATAAAACAGCGAAAACGTAAAGAAGTAGGCCAGGTAGAACACCCCGATCAGGAAGGCGACGTATTTGCCGGTGAGTTCTCGGCTGTACTCATAAAGCATTTTGCCTTCGTTCATCTGGTTCAGCTTCACGATAAGGCCCGCCATGGCGCCGAAGGCCAGTGACGCGATGAGTATGGTCAGCCAGGCTCCGTGTTGTGCGCTCGTCGCCATCGTTTTGGGAATGGTCACCACAGACGACGTCGAAAGCGTAACGAAGAGTATAAAAACCATCTGGCGTTTGCTGACCGTGTTTTGCATTGGATAACCCCTTCAATAATTAACCATTTGATTATGCCCAATAAATACCGCCGTAAACCCATCTGTGCCATGCTTTAAGCGCAAAATGCCGCCGGATTCATATGATGTACCAAACGCTTTTAAAGGAGAGAAAAGTCATGAGCGTATACGGATCTTTTACCGGCACCGTGATGGACATACAGGATTTCTGGCGCGAGGCGGCGGAGCCGGCGGGCTGTGTGAAGCTGATGACGCTGGCCGACAGCCGTGGCCAGACAGTCAACTTCTTGGTGATGCCCGATACTTATTTCGTGGACCATGTGATGGTGAAACGCGGAGACAGGATAACAGGGTTCTACGACGCTGCGACTCCCGTGCCGATGATCTATCCGCCGCAGTACGTCGCTATCGTGATGGCCAAGGTGACACCGGGCCGCAATGTGACGGTGGACTACTTCGGACGGGAGCTCGTGTCCGCCGACGGCGACCTGAAGCTGAACGTCGGCCCGGCCACCGTCGTCATGCTGGAAAACGGGCAGGCCTTCTCCGGCAGGCCGATCGGGCGGGACCTCGCGGTGGTGTACGGGCCGACGACGCGCAGCATCCCGCCGCAGACCACGCCGTACCAGATTGTCGTGCTGTGCCCCGCGATGTAGAGGGCTCTTAGCTATAAGCCCGGCGACGGCGCTTTTGCCGCGGCGCGGCATGGGACAGGCTTTGGTCCACACGTCCGTTGGTGCACATTCCGATTGCAATGACGCCTGCCCGGAACGCGCGAACCCCAAGGGGCGGCCTGCGGCCAACTGCTTAGCAGCAGCACGTATGGGAATCCACAATCTGCGACCGCCCGTAACGCCCGCCATTGAACAGCCCCGTCCGTACATGGTATACTGTAGGCATCAAACACTCAACCAAAGGGGGCGGAAGCATGGGGCCGGTACCGTTCTCCATGGGCTTCAACATCTTTTCCATCATCCCGTTCGTATTCATCGCCATAGCGGTGATCGGCATTGCTGCCGCGGTGTCGCGCCGTTCGCGCGGAGCGGGCATAGGCTCGCGGACGGACGATAAGTTCATGCGCGATATGCAGCACCGCCAGTTCATGGAACAGGCGCAAAGGGACGCTATGATGCACCAGCAGATGGCGGAGCAGGCACAGCGCGACGCCATGCAGCAGCACACCAACAACCAACACCCTTTTTAGCGTTTCCCGCAAACGCCATGCGGCGGCTGACTCAATCTCCTTGTACCCTTCTTCCCATGCACCTGCGGTTGGGCGGCTTGGCTGTTCATATCTGCGCCGTTTTGCCGCCGCAAAATGCCCTTATTTTTGTCCAACCCTAAATTCGCCTTATATCACGCGAAATTTGACTTTTTTTGCGGTTTTAACCTTCTATCGGAAACCATCTCACCTTTAATCGATGAATCACATTGACATACCGTCAAAAAGCCGTTATAATGTCAATTAATAGGCCATAGCTGAATCTTCGTTAAGAAGAGCGGGAGAACCAATTTTGGGGTGAATCCGATTATTCGGTAGGGTACCTTTCAACCCGAACCCGGCAGCTAATCTCGTAAGCGCATGAGAGGAGATATACATTAATATCTTTTTGTTGTTCATTGCGCTTACATTTTATTTGTAAGCGTTTTTTAGTTTTCTATCAACTATGGACGCCGCTTGTTCTATGGTCAAGGCTTAATGATTTTTTTCGGAGGTGCGTTACGGGACTGCCCATCCCAGGAGAGAAGGAGGAACGATTGTGATGTTGAATGTGGCGATTTGCGGAATTGGAAGAGCGGGTCAGGAGCTGATCCGGTCAATTGTGGAAAAGGAAAAGGACATGCGCGTTGCGGCGGGCTTTTGCCGCGTCGGCAGCGAAAGGGCAGGCAAGGACATCGGCCTTTTGGCGCATGTGGACCGTTTGGGGATAGAGGCCATGGAGGTCACCGAAGCGGGAAGACTGCTGGGAGACAGGTTTGTGGACGTCGTTATCGATTTCTCCAACCCGGCGGCGTCGAAGCTGCTGCTGGCCGAGTGCAAAAAGTACGGCGTTCCCGCCGTGGTCTGCACGACCGGCTTCACGGAGGAAGACCTCCAGTGGATGCGCAGCCTCACCAAGGATAAAAGCTTCGGCCTTGTGTATGCCCCCAATGTGACGCTGGGTGTGAACGTGCTGATCGAGGCGCTCAAACTCATCGCGCAATCCCTGCCGTTTTATGATTTCCAGATCACCGAAACGCACCACAACAGGAAAGCGGATATACCGTCCGGTACGGCGAAGATCATTTCCCAGGCGATCGAGAACGAACTCAGCCCCGGCTTCGGTCAGAGCATCCCCATCAACTCCGTGCGCGCCGGCGGGCACATCGGCATCCACGAGGTGATGGCAGCGGGCGAGAACGAGGAGATCGTCATCACGCACCAATCGTTTTCCAGACGGGCCTTTGCCGAAGGCGCGCTCCGGGCGGCGCGTTTCATCAGCCGGAGAAAGGGCTGGCATGAAATGTCCGACGTGATATTATCCTACCCCGGCACCAACATGCAGCCGCTGCAGATGGTGAAGCCGAATGCGACCACCTCATGATATGACGGATTGTGTAAAACCGGAGGAATGCCAAAAGCCTCCGGTTTTTTGATGCTTTGCTGGCACGGTTGCCTGCCGCACGCATATCCTTATTATTGCTTGCTTTTCAGGTGCAAAGCCATCGCCTAATCGCGTTGACGGGCGTCAGCAAGTCCTGTATAATAACGTAGTTAAACGGCTTTCAGATGGAAGCCCAGCACAATCGGGCTTCTGTTTTTTTGCAGGAAAGACAGGCAAAGCAGAGGGGAGAATAAGCATATCGGCACTTCAGATATCATAACAAAAGAGGTTTCGCGTCGGAAGACCTTCGCGATCATATCGCACCCGGACGCGGGCAAAACCACGCTGACGGAAAAGCTGCTGCTGTACGGCGGCGCGATACGTCTCGCGGGCACGGTGAAGGGGCGCAAGGCCGCCAAGCACGCGGTGTCCGACTGGATGGAGATCGAAAAACAGCGCGGCATATCCGTGACATCCAGCGTGATGTTCTTCGACTACGACGGATGCCGCATCAACATACTGGACACGCCGGGCCATCAGGACTTTTCCGAGGACACCTACCGGACGCTGGCGGCGGCGGACTGCGCCGTGATGCTCATCGACGGAGCCAAGGGTGTGGAGGCGCAGACCAAGAAGCTGTTCCACGTCTGCCGGATGCGCGGCATACCGATATTCACGTTCGTCAACAAGCTGGACCGCTTCTGCAAGAACCCGTTCGAGCTGATGGACGAGATCGAGCAGACGCTAGGCATACGCTCCTGCCCCATGAACTGGCCCATCGGCGAAGACGGCATGTTTATGGGCGTGTTTCACCGCCAGGAAGGGCAAGTGGAGCTGTTCGAGGCGGAGGGCCACGGCTCGCAGATGGTGAAGTCGCATAGCGTGGCGCTCTGTGACGACTCCTGCCGCAGCCTGCTGGGCGACCGCCTGTACGACAAGCTGAGCGAGGAGATCGAGCTGCTGGACATTGCGGGCGACGCGTTCGATTACGAGCGCGTCCGCAGGGGCAACCTGACCCCCATGTTCTTCGGCAGCGC
>JAEWWC010000141.1 GCA_023396555.1 Bacillota bacterium | reverse complement strand
TGGCGGCAGATCGACCCCGCGGACGCGGGCGGGCAGTTCGCGGACAGGGGCTCGCAGTATAAGACGGCGATATTCTATGCGGATGATGAGCAACGCGCGGCGGCGGAAGACTCCAAAAAGCGCGTGGAGCGGCTGCTTAGTGCGGAGGTGCATACGCAGATCCTGCCCGCCGCAGCGTTCTGGCCCGCCGAAGGCTACCACTGCGAATACTACAAGAAGAATCCGGAGCATTACGGGAGGTATAAGCGGGGCTCGGGCCGCGAGGCGTTTATCGGCAAGGTATGGGGCGACGACGCGCTTAAAGAACGGCTGACGCCGATGCAGTATGAGGTGACGCAGCACAGCGCAACCGAGCCGCCGTTTCGCAACGAATACTGGGACAACCATACGCCGGGTCTGTATGTGGACATCATCACTGGAGAGCCGCTGTTCACATCTCTGGACAAATTCGATTCTGGCTGCGGCTGGCCCAGCTTCACAAAGCCGGTGGACGGCCCGCGCGTCACCGAACATCGGGATGTAAGCCACGGTATGATACGCACCGAGGTACGCACCAAGGCGTCTGATGCGCATTTGGGGCACGTGTTCGACGATGGTCCGAACGGTATGCCGCGCTACTGCATCAACTCGGCGGCACTGCGCTTCGTGCCGCTGGAGAAGCTGGATGAAGAAGGGTATGGTCAGTATAAGTCCTTGTTCCAAAAGTGAGGGCTTTTCCGCTCTGCGGGGCATGTGATATCGTGATATATTATATAAAAGGGGGATGGGGTCTATGAAAATCGTCACATGGAACGTGAACGGGCTGCGCGCCTGCTATGGCAAGGGGTTTGAGGATTTCTTCCGTGAGGCGGACGCAGACATGTTCTGTATTCAGGAGACCAAGCTGCAGCGCGGCGACTTTGAGTTCGACCCGGAGGGCTGGAACGGCTACTGGAATGATGCGGTGAAAAAGGGCTATTCGGGCACAGCCGTATTCTCCAAACGGCAGCCTGAGGCGGTGACTTACGGCATCGACGTCAAGGAGCACGACGGCGAGGGTCGTGTAATCACGCTGGAATACGGTGAATTCTATCTGGTGAACGTATACGTGCCCAACTCGCAGGAGGAGCTGAAGCGCTTGCCCTACCGCATGACATGGGACGAGGCGTTCCGGGACTATCTGAAGAAGCTGGATGAGAAAAAGCCGGTCGTGGTCTGCGGGGATTTCAACGTAGCGCATCATGAGATCGACATCAAGAACCCGGCAGCCAACCGGCGCAATGCAGGCTTCACGGATGAGGAAAGAGAAGACTTCACGCAGCTGCTGAATGCCGGATTTGCGGATGTGTTCCGCCAGCTGAACCCGGATGTGAAGGATATGTACACCTACTGGTCGTACCGCTTCGGCGCGCGCAGCCGTAACGCTGGCTGGCGCATCGACTATTTCTGCGTCTCAGAGCGGCTGATGGGCGAAGTGAAGGGCGTGGAGATCAACAGCTCCGTGATGGGGTCGGATCACTGTCCGGTCACGCTGACACTGTTTTAAATGTAAATTTGGATGCAGCGAACATCCGGTGAAGGGGGTATATAGATATGAAGTTTGTTTGCATGCTCTGCGGATATGTGTATTCGGTGGAGAACAACGAAGCGGATTACGAGGATGTAATGGATATGCTGCCCGAGGATTTCATCTGCCCGGGCTGCGGCGCGCCGAAAAGCGCTTTTAAGCCGGTGGAGGAGAAATAAGCCCGCATAATCGGCTGCCCGCGCCGGATAATAACAGCATGATGACTATAACCGATGCGGGCGGCAACGCCGATATATTCCATGAATTTGAAGTTCATTTGATGGGCGATGAAAAGCCGTCGAAATATTTCGACGGCCTGTTAAGTGCGGGTGAATTTCCGGAGCAATCGCCCTTCGATATGCTGAGTGGTCTCGCTGACGTAGAGCAGTCGCCAGTGCACCACCCGGAAGGTGACGTGTGGCGGCATACCATACTGGTGACGGACAACGCCGCGCTGCTGAGGAGCCAGAGCAAGGATCCGCGTGCGCTGATGTGGGCAGCGCTGTTGCACGACGTGGGCAAGAAGGAGACCACTAAACGACGCAACGGGCGCATTACCGCGTACGACCATGACAAAGCAGGCCGGGCGTTGGCTGAGCGGTTCCTGCGCGAGTGCGGGCAGAACGAGGTGTTTGTGCGGCAGGTGGGGGCGCTGGTGCGCTGGCATATGCAGGCACTGTATCATGCGCGCCATCTGCCGTATTATAACCCGCGGGCGATGCGGGCCGAGACGGATATCGACGAGGTGGCGCTGCTGTGTCTGTGCGACCGCCTGGGGCGAGGGCCGGTGACGGCAGCGGACATCGAGCGGGAGCAGGGGCAGATCGCCGCCTTTATCAGGAAGAGCCGCACCGCTCAATAAACGACGCTCTGCTGGGAATAGATACAAGCCTCGCCATGACGAATATTGTTGAAACATAGGGAAACATATGCTAATATAAGGCAATGGGCTTCGGGCTCTAGATTGATAAGGGGGAAGACGAATGAAAAAGTATCCCTTGAATCCGACCGAAATCGTACGGGATCTGAAGGAGCTGACGGACAGAAGCGTTCGGCTTTATGCGGGCAAAGAAGCCTTCCTCACCATGACGGGCAAAACAGAATACAAATCTGTCACCTATGGCCGTTTTGGCGAGGAATTGTGTGCGCTGGCCAATGCGCTGATGAGCCGCGGATTTGCCGGTAAGCGCATGGCGCTCGTGGGCGAGAACTCCTACCCTTGGCTGCTCACCTATTTTGCGATCGTGAATACGAACTCCACCGTTGTGCCGATGGACAAAGAACTGACTGGGGAAGAGCTTAAATCCTTTGTGCAGCGTTCCGGCGCGGCGGTATTGTTTTTTTCGCCGGCCTATGAGGAGGAAGCGCGGGTGATCAAAGACGCTGTTCCCGGCCTAATCCTCGTGTCCCTGGGTAAAAAACGGGGCGCCGACCTGTCGGTGGACGAACTGTTGGAGGAAGGCTTTGCGTTGCTTGAGCAGGGCGCAGATCAATACTCCAACATAGAAATCGACCGGGAGCGGACCTGTTCCATATTGTTTACTTCCGGCACTACCGGTGTCTCCAAGGGCGTGATGCTCAGTCACCGGAACCTCGCTGCCAACACGGTGTCGGCCTGCGAGCTGGTGCTTTTCAAGCCGCAGGACGTGCTGCTGTCGGTGTTGCCCATCAACCACGCATACGAGGATATGTGCGGCATATTCGGTCCCATCCATTACGGCTGCTCCATCGCTTTTTGTCCGGGCGTTAAAAACCTGCCGGACTGTCTGCAGCTTTTCCGGCCCACTGTGATGGCGCTGGTGCCGCTCTATGTGGAGACTTTCTACAAGCGCATCTGGGAAAATGCAAAAAAGCAGGGCAAGGACAGCAAGCTCAAAACGGGGGTTGCACTGGGGAATATCGCGGCTGCGCTGGGCATAGATATTCGGGACAAGCTGCTGCATGAGGTGCGCGAAGGCGCCTTCGGCGGGCGGCTCAAGATCGTGATATGCGGCGGCGCATACCTTAACCCGAAGCTTGTGAAGGGGTTCAGGGAATTCGGCATCACGATACTCAACGGCTATGGCACAACCGAGTGCTCACCGATCGTTTCGGCAAACCGCAACCTCAGCCATAAGGACAAATCAGTGGGCTGGGTGGCCTCCTGCTGCGAGGTGCGCTTCGATGAAGGCGGGCAGATACTCGTCAAGGGCCCCAGCGTGATGAAGGGTTATCTGGACGACGAAGCGGGCACAGCCGATGTGTTCGACGGTGAATGGTATAAGACCGGTGATCTTGGGCACCGGGACAAGCAGGGCTTTTTGTACGTCACAGGGCGCATCAAAAACATGATCGTGCTGAAGAACGGCAAGAATATCATGCCGAACGAAATAGAGTACCTGCTGCAGCAGAGCCCGCTGATCGCCGAAGTGATGGTGAAGGAAGCGCCGGGCGATGAGAACGGCTCCGACAAGCTGATGGCTATCATCTATCCGGACCCAGCCAAAAAGGAAGAACTGGGCAGTCAGCTCCATCAGGCGCTGCAGGCTGAGATCGACAGCATCAATAACAAGCTGGCTAGCTTCAAGCAGATCCATCTGTTCGCGCTGCGCGATACGGAGTTTCCCAAAACAACTAAAAGGGACATTAAACGCTATCAGGTCACATTCGGGAAGGGTTAAGCGATGTTTGAAAAAGTAAAACACATCATTGAAGAACACGTAGACTGCACCAATATCAGAATCGCGCCGGAGACCGATCTGCTTAACGATCTTTCCATAAACTCGCTGGATCTTGTGGAGCTCGTCTGCGCCTTCGAAGTGGCGTTTGATATCGTAGTACCGGAGAAGGATATTCGCAAGCTCTCCAAAGTCGGCGATATCATCGGTTATCTGGAACAGCGGGCATGAAAGTTTTTTTTGCCGCCGCAGCGCCTGTGGGACTGGCCTTAGGCTGGACGGGCGGCCTCTGGGAGGAAAAACGCGGGCGCATCATGCGCATGCGGCGGGATGCTGACAAGGCGCTGGCGCTGACGGCGCACCGGCTGCTTTGTTATGCAGTCAAAACGAGTTGCGGTTTTATGCCTCAGCCGGCCGATTTTATGCTGGAGCCGCGCGGCAAGCCAAATCTTATAGCGAGGCCGGACATCCACTTCAGCATCAGCCATTCGGGCGCCATGGCCATGTGTGCGCTGCACGACAGTCCAGTGGGCGCTGATATCGAAAAGCGCCGTGCAGTGGGCACAGGGGTGGCGGAGCGCGTCATGAGGGCGGAAGAGCTTCGGATCTATACGGATGCGCCCGACAGGCAGAGTCTGTTCTTTCAGATATGGACGCTTAAGGAAGCGTATGTGAAGTACTGCGGAGCCGGGCTGGGCATGTCCATGAGCTCGGTTACCATTTATCCGTCCGGCGGTAGCATCGTCACAGACACGGACTGCGAGTTCTGGATGGCGGAGCCTGCCCTTGGTTATCAGGCCTCCGTATGCGCTAAAAGCGGAATGCCACCGCAGATTTTAATGGTTGATAACCGGCAGCTGTCTGACTTTTGAGCCGGAATTTAAGTGGCTGCAACAGCCACGCTGATTAGAGAAGTGAATATGGTTTCCAGTGGTTCATGCGGACATCAGGTGAACTGCGCCAAAAAAAGGGTAGGTACAGCGAAATGAATCAACAGAATCCCGATTACACTCTGTCTCATCCTCAGCAACGCATCTGGTATGCGGAAATGCTGCACCCCGGCACCGGCATGTGGAACAACGCCGGTACGCTCAAGATAAAAGGCCGTCTGGATTTTGCTCTGCTTGAGACCGCTCTCAACATCATGCTGCGGGATAACGAAACGCTGCGCATCCGGGTGGGGCAGAAGGATGGTGTGCCCTATCAGTATATCGCCGAGTATGCGCCGCAGTCCATCGATGTGATCGACTTTTCGGATCACGGTGTGGAAAAGCTGTATGAATGGGACAGCATCCAGACCCAGACACCGATGCCGCTGATTGACAGCTGTCTTTATTACTTCGCTTTTCTGCGTCTGGGAGAAGAGGAGGGCGGCATATATGCCAAGTTCCATCACATCATCTCCGACGCGCTGTCCATCGTCAGCTTTTCCAACCATCTGATGAGCATATACCAGGCGCTGCTCTCCGGCCGCCAGCCGGAACCCATCAGCGTCCGTTCCTATATTGACTACCTCCGGGACGAACAAAACTACCTTTCATCCAAACGCTTTGAATACGACCGAGAGTATTGGACGGGGCTGTTCAGCCAACTGCCCGAACCCACGGTATTGAAGCAAAAGAAAACCAATTATTATGGCCTGAAGGCGAAGCGCCGCACTCACGTGATACGCCCGCGCCTGTCGAAGCAGATACGCGATTACTGCGAGCAGACGGGTGTCACCGTATATGCGCTCTTTTTATCCGCGCTGGCGATATACATCAACCGGATTACCACAAAAAAGGATCTGGTCATCGGCGCGCCGGTTGCCAACCGCACCACCGCGCAAGCCAAGGACATGTTTGGCATGTTCGTGAGTACGGTGCCCATCCGCGTGCAGATTCAGGAGGAGATGTCGTTCACCGACTTCACGCAGGAGGTGTCCAACAGCTGGTTCTCCGCGCTGAAGCACCAGAAGTACCCGTACAATCTGTTGATGCAGGATCTGCGCAGCACCCACAAGGAGCTGGATTCGCTGTACGACGTAACGCTGTCGTACCAGATCGGCAAGTTCGAGAAGAACGCCGACGCGTTCACTTATGAAGGACGCTGGCATTATTCCGGCTGGCAGGAGCCGTCGCTGTGCATCCATGTCAACGACCGCGAGGATGAAGGCCGTTTCGTCGTGGACTATGACCACCACACGCCGCTGTTCTCCGTCAAGGAGATTGAGTTCATCCACGCGCATCTGATCAACATCATCCGCGATGCGCTCATCCGCCCGGACAAGCCTCTTTATATGCTGGATCTGATGTCGGACGACGAGTATGAGCGCGTGGTATACCAATTCAACGCTACCGACTGCATGTTCCCGCAGGGGGAAACGCTGGTGGACCTGTGGCAGAAGCACATGGCGCGGACGGACGGCGACGAGGTGGCTGTGATATGCCGCGGCGAGTCCATGACGTACCGGCAGCTGGATGAACGTTCGTCCGCGATGGCCAGGTATCTGCGCGATAAGGGCGTCGGCGCGGATGATATCGTGGGCCTGCTGGTGAAACGCACGCTGGACTACCCCGTCTGCGTGATGGCCATACTCAAAGCCGGAGGCGCTTTTCTTCCCATCGACGCGGAACTGCCGCCCGAGCGGCTTGCCTATATACTGAAGGACAGCGGTGCCAAGGTGCTGCTGATATCGCCCGATTTAAAGGACAAATACACAGACGATGGCAGCCTATTCGTCATACCGGCGGATGTGGCGCTTGAGGAAGCTGAAGCGCCCGAGCCGGTCTGTGAACCCCGCCATCTGGCTTATGTGATATACACATCCGGCTCCACCGGCCAGCCCAAGGGCGTGATGATCGAGCACCAGTCGATCGTGCATTTCGTCTATTCGCTCAGCCGTTTGTGGGATTTTTCGCCGGGAGCGCGCCTGCTGTGCGCCGCTTCGATATCCTTCGATATCAGCGTGATGGAGCTGCTGCTGGCTGTGATGAACGGTGCGGTGCTGGTGCTGGCTCAGGAGCATGAGGTGTCCATACCGCGCAACATGGTGGAACTGATCAAATCGGCCGGAGTCAACATGCTGTGCGTGACGCCGGGCCGTATGGAGCTTCTGCTGTCCGACAAACAGGGCGCGGCCTGCCTGCGCGATTTTCGAGAAGTGGGCATGGGCGGCGACGTGCTGCCCGAAAAGCTGCTGGCTCAGGTGCAGCAGGCCACCAACGCGCGCATCATCAACTTCTACGGGCCCACCGAGATTACGGTGTGCTGTACCTGTACCGATGTAACCAACACCAAAGTGCCCAACATCGGCAAGCCGATGCACAATGTGAAGGCGTATATACTGGACGCGCATAAGAATCCGGTGCCCATCGGCGTGCCGGGGGAGCTGTATATCGGCGGGCGCGGGGTGGCCAGAGGCTACATCAACAAGCCGGAGCTGTCGGCGGAGCGCTTCGTGGACAACCCGTTCCGTCCGGGCGAAACGCTGTACCGTACAGGGGATCTGGTGCGGTGGTATCCGCTGGGCGAGATCGAGTTCCTGGGCCGCATCGACCAGCAGGTGAAGATTCGCGGCTATCGCATCGAACTGGGCGAAATCGAGAACCGTCTGCTGCAGGCGCCGGGCGTAGCAGGCTGCGCTGTGGCGGATCGCGAGGATGCCGACAGGCGTAAATTCCTGTGCGCGTATCTGGTCGGGAATCCACCGGGCAAGGCGGAGCTTCGTGCGCATCTGCTGCGTGACCTGCCTGCCTATATGGTGCCGTCTTATTTCGTGACGGTGGAAAGCCTGCCCTATAACACCAGCGGCAAGGTGGACCGCAGCCGCCTGCCCGACCCGCTGGAGGCGCAGGAGACGCTGATCGACGACTACGCCCCGCCGGAAACGGCGACGGAGCTGGCGCTCGCGGAAATATGGAGCGCGGCGCTGAATATCAAAACCATCGGCCGCAACGACAGCTTCTTCGATATCGGCGGTGATTCGCTCAGCATCGTGCGCGTGCTCACTCAGGTGCAGCTGCGCTTTTCCGTCGAGGTCCATCTGGAGGATGTGAACCGTTCGCCGTATCTCAAGGACTTTGCCACGCTGATCGACGAGGCGGAGGCGCGGGATTACCGCCCGATACGCCCCGTCCCCCAACAGAAATATTACCCGGTATCGTCCGCACAGCAGCGTATGTGGGTGCTGTCGCAGACGGAGAACTCGGTGACGTATAACATGCCCACTGCTTTTGTACTGCCGGAAAAGCCCGATGTGCAGCGGCTGGTTGCCGCTTTTGAAAAGCTTATTGCGCGATACGAGGTGCTGCGCACCCGGTTTGCGCTGCAGGGCGGCGAGTTGTGCCAGCAGATAGAAAAATATGTTACTTTTGTGCTGGAGGAGCATGCCTGCGAGCCCCGGCGTTTAAACAGCCTGCTAAAATCCCTCGTCAGGCCTTTCGATATGGCACAAGCTCCGTTGATGCGGGTTGCTCTGATTGATGCGGGCACAAAGCATGTCCTTTTCATCGATACCCATCACAGCATCAGCGATGCGCGGTCGGCGGAGGTGTTGATGGGAGACCTTGCGTCGCTTTACGAGGGCCGCAACTTGCCGCCGGTCGACATTCAGTATAAGGACTACACTGTCTGGCAGAGAGAATCCACTGGAACCGGAACGATGGAACGGCAGCGCGAATACTGGAAGACGGCGCTCTCGGGAGAGCTGCCGCTGCTCAACCTGTACACCGACAAACCCCGTCCCCCGCAACAACGGTTTGAAGGCGCCCGATACGGTTTTGAGATTTCGGCGCGGACAACAGAAAAGCTGCGGGAGTTCGCGTCACAGCGCGGCGGAACGCTGTTTATGGCGGTGCTGGCAATATACAATGTGCTGCTGTCCCGTTATACAGGTCAGGAGGATATCATCGTGGGTACGCCGGTGGCTGGACGGCCCCGGCCCGAGCTGCAGTCTATGCCGGGTGTGTTCATCAACACGGTGCCGCTGCGCAATCACCCGTACGGGCATTACAGCTTTGCCCAGTTCTTTGAGGAACTAAGGCCCAATGTGTTCTCGGCGCTGGCCAATGCGGACTGTCCGTTAGAGCAGATCGTGGCTGATCTTAAGCTGCCCAGGGATCTTTCCCGCAACCCCATATTCGATACGATGCTGGTATTCATCCGCAACCCGTTTGCCCCACCGCTGCCCGGTGCGGTTTTTTATCCCATTGACGCCGGCATTGCCAAGCTGGATCTTACGCTGGAGGTATACGAGACTGACAACGTCGTCTGCCAGCTTGAATACAGCACCAAGCTGTTCAGCAAATCGCAGATAAAACGGATGGCTTCCCATTTTTGCCGGCTGGCGGATCTGCTGACAGAGGAACCGGATACCCGTCTGTGCGACGCAGCGATGCTGACGCAGGACGAATTGTGGCAGATGACTCAGGGCTTCAACCAGACAGATTATCCGCTGGACAGGGAGGCCACGGTGCAATCGCTGTTCGAAGATATTGCGCTGCGGTTTGCTGACAAAACGGCGGTTATCGCGGATGGAAAGAAGGTATCGTTCTCAGCGTTGAACAAACATGCCAACCGCATTGCCTGGTATTTGCGCGAACGGGGCGTTGGCCGCGGCGCTGTGGTGGCGCTGTGCATGAGCCGGAGTACAGAACTGATGGCGGCGCTTTTTGGAGTTTTGAAAGCAGGCGGCGCTTATCTTCCGCTGGACCCTGCGTATCCTGCAGAGCGGCTGACTTTCATGCTGCAGGACAGCGGCTGTAAAATGCTGCTGACAGACGACACGGCGGATGTGCCGTTCAGCGGGGAGGTTCTGAACGTTTTGGACATACCGGATGTCGGGCCGGACGGCAATCTGCCGCCGATCGACAGGCCGGAGGATGCTGCTTATATCATCTATACATCCGGATCGACGGGCATGCCCAAGGGGACGGCGCTGCCCCGGCGCGGTCTGTTCAACCTTTACGAAGGATCAAAGACGACAATCGCGTTCGACTCGGAACAGACGAGCGTATCCGTCACCACCGTGGCGTTCGACATATTCATCGGAGACGCGGTGCTGCCGCTTATGTTTGGCTGCACGCTGGTGCTCTGTACGGAAGAGGAACTCCGGCAGGCGCATCTGCTGGCGCAGCTGATTGATAAGCATGACGTGGAATATATTCAGACAACTCCCACTAGAATGCGCATTATGATGGACAGCCCGGTATTTCGTGAGGCGGCGGGCCGCCATATCAAAAAGATCGTGCTGGGCGGCGAGATGATCCCCATGTCGCTGCTGAAGCTGCTGAAGAAGCATATCAAAGGCGTACGGATTATCAACGGTTATGGCCCGACGGAAGCCACCGTATATGCATCGTTCAAGGATCTGACCGACGCATCCTCAGTAACCATCGGCCGGCCTGTGATCAATACGCGCATGTATATACTGGACGCTCATCGGCGTCCGGTACCGGTGGGCGTATTGGGCGAGCTGTTCATCAGCGGTGCAGGCGTGGCCTCGGGTTATCTCAACAGGGAGCTGTTAAGCCGCAGCCGGTTCATACCCGATCCGTTCTGGCCCGGGAGGACGATGTATCAGACGGGCGACGTTTGCGCCTTCCGGGAAGACGGCGACATCGAGATGAACGGGCGTGTGGACCACCAGGTGAAAATTCGCGGTCTGCGGATAGAGCTGGGCGAAATTGAAGCGGCCCTGCGCGAGGTAAAGGGGATTGGCGAGGCTGTTGTCAAGGATTGGGGACAGGACGCGGAGAAGTATCTTTGCGCTTATTATACCAAAACAGAGGATGTGGGAGAGGAGATGTTGCGCATGCACCTGTCAGCGAAGCTGCCTGTATATATGGTGCCCTCCTTCTTTATCTGTCTTAATTCAATGCCTATGACCCTGAACGGTAAGGTGGACCGCAAGCTGCTTTCAGAACCGAGAAGAGAGCAGACATCTGTGGATACGCCTGTTGCCGCGATGAGTATTGTGGAAAAGAAAATGGCGCGCGTATGGTCGCAGGTTCTGAAAACCGGCGGCATCGGGCCAGAATCTGATTTCTTTTCTCTGGGAGGAGATTCTCTGGGCGTTATCAAGGTGCAGGCGGCAATACTGCATTACGGCTGGTCAGTCGATACGCGCGCCTTTTACGAAAACAGGACGCTGCGCAGAATATGCGGATGCGTCAATCTTACCGGAGCTGCCCAGCCGGTTTCCGGTAATAAGAACAATATCACCGGCAGGCCGTATAAGCCGGTACCCGATTATCCTCACCTCAAATCCGTGGACTGCAGGAATATACTTTTGACAGGGGCCACGGGGTACCTTGGCGCGCAGTTATTGTCGGAACTGACGAGACTCCCGGATGTCAATATCCGATGCCTTGTGCGAGGAAAAGATAAAGCGGAGGCTAAGGCCTATCTCAACGAAGTGTTGTCCTGCTATTTCGGGTCCTGTCCGGAGATAACCGGCAAGATATCCGTTGTTCGCGGCGATATAGAAAGAAGCAGACTTGGGACGAGCGAAGCGGACTGGAGAACGCTTCAGGATACCGACACCATCATTCACTGTGCGGCAGTGACCGACCACGTGGGGTATGCGGAGCTGTTTGACCGGGTGAACGTGAACGGTACGAAACATGTGATCGAAGCAGCAAAGTCTTGCGGCGCTGCGCTGCTGCATATTTCCACGACCAGCGTTTCGGGTACGGTGACGCTGGATGGTCCGGATGAGAATAAAGAATTTACCGAGCGCTGTTATGACATCGGCCAGAATTATGCGGATAACGATTATGTCAGAAGCAAGTTTTTGGCGGAAGGCCTGATTCTTGACGCGATGTCAGACGGCTTGAACGCCCGTATATTCCGCGTGGGCAACCTGACGGCGACCATGGACGGGCGTTTTCAAATGCGTCCCGAGAAGAACGCTTTCGCGAATCGACTGAAGGCTATTGCCGCACTCGGGTGCGTGCCCTTGGGCATGCTGGGCGCGCGTGTGGAACTGACGCCCGCAGAGCTGTGTGCGCAGGCAATTATTGCGCTGACGCTAATGCCGGGCGATAAATTGCCGATATATCATGTGTATAATACAAATCTGCTGACCGGCGGCGAGTTGGTCGCGCTGATGGAACAAAGCGGCTTCCGCCTCCGAGTAATCTCCGACAAGGAATTTGCGGAGCATATGAGCGCGCTGAGCCGTCAGGGCCGGCTGGAAGAGCTGGCCGGACTGATGGCGGAACTGAATCCCGGGCGACGGCCTTTGACCATCACGACTACGGCCAAAGAAACGGAAGACAGGCTGCGTAAAACAGGATTTGTGTGGCCGATCATCGGCAAGGCGTATATCAGCCAATTCATGGAGGCTGTCTGCAGGCCGAAGAGCGAAGGGAGTATGGGGGAGTAATGGAGGATCATCTGGGATTATATACAACTTGTTTCACAATCCTGATGTTATTCATCATGTTTGTCTATATTCTGTTGGCAAAGAATAAGGGACAACTCCATTATGTGTTTATATTGATCGTTGTCGAGGTGTTCATCTGGGCGGGCGCCGTTATTGCGCACGGGTTATCGGCCGGCAATCAGGATATGCTGGTATTCTGGGAGAACATTACCTACATCGGAGCGGGAATGGTTCCCGTCAGTCTGATCATTCTGGCCAAGGCATATTCGGGCAAAGGCTTGACAAAAAAGTACCTGCTGTTGTGCATCGTACCGCTGATCACTCAGGTGATGGCTTGGACAAATGACTTGCACGGCCTGTTTTATGTCGCCTACGCTGGTGTGGGCGACAGCGTAGCCAATGTACCGGGGCCATACTTTTATTTCCACGCTGCTTACTCCTATATCTGTTTGGCAATTGGTTTCATCTATCTATGCTATTTCGTAATCAAAAGCCGCGGTCTGTTTTCGATACAAGCGCTGCTGATCATCGTGGGCAGCATTATTCCGCTGATACCAAATATTTGTTATACGTTGGGGGTGGACGGCTTCGACGTATATTCCACGCCCATCGGTTTTGCGTTCATGCTGATGTTCTACCTGCTGGCGATGTTCCGGTTCAATCTGCTCAAAGTTTCTCCCATCGCGCTGCAGACGGTGATAAACCGGATCTCGGACAGCTTCATCGTGGTGGATATGGACATGAACATCATCGAGTTCAACAAAACCTATGTAGATAATTTCCATTACTTTTCCGGCTTGCAGCGCGGAGAAAATTTCTATACAATACTCAAAGAGGCGGACCGTTCCAACCTGAGCGCAGACCAGTATCGGGAACTCATTCTCAGCGCTTCAGAGGCAGGTTCAACGCTGGTCAAAGACATAGAGGTGGAAACGGACGGCTCGAATCAGTACTACACCGTGGAGTTTACACCCATCGTTCAGTGGGAGCGGTGCAACGCCGTTATTTTGCTGTTTAAGAATATCACCCAGCATATCAAGGATATGATCAAGATACAGGACAATCAGGCGATACTGCTGGAACGCGAGCGCCTGGCGTCGCTGGGCCAGTTGATCGGTGGCATTGCGCACAACTTAAAAACGCCTATCATGTCGGTGGCAGGCGGTATCGATCAGGTCGCGTGGCTGGTACAGGAATATGGGGCGTCGGTGGGTGATCCCGAAGTAACGGTGGATGATCACGCTGAGATCGCCGGCGAGATGCAGAAGTGGCTGGGCCGAATGAAAATGCACATGGGTTATATGTCCGATATCATATCGGCGGTAAAAGACCAGGCCACCACGTTCATCAATCCGGACCAGACGTGGTTTACGTTGGATGAGCTTTTAAAGCGCGTTAAAATATTGATGCAGCATGAGATCGTCAAGAACAAGTGCCACTTCAAACAGGACATTCAGGTGGATACAGATGTGCGCATCGGCGGCGATGTCAATAGCATGGTTCAGATACTGGATAATATCATCGTGAACGCGATTCAGGCGTACGACGGTCAGGGCGGGGACATCATACTGAAGATCACCCGTGAAGCCAACACACTGGTGATGGTACTGTGCGATTTCGGCAAGGGCATCGACGAAAAGATCAAGGACCGCATATTCAAGGAAATGGTGACGACCAAGGGCAAACACGGAACGGGATTAGGGCTTTACATGTCGTACAGTACAGTAAAGGGTATGTTCAGGGGCAACATGTGGTTCGAATCAGGCTCCGGACAGGGAACAAAATTCTATATTCAGCTGCCGTTACTGCCTGCAGAGCACGCGTCGGAGGATGACCAAATTGCGTAAGAACCAGAGGACCGAGCTTTCAAAAGAATATAAGATAATGGTCATCGACGATGAAGAGGGCATACTCGACAGCATCCAGGCCCTGCTGAACCGCAACGGTTACTGGTGCAACGGTTTTTCCAATCCGCTGGACGGCCTCGACGAACTGTCTCGGGAGCACTACGACCTGCTGATACTCGACTACTTCATGCAGCCCATACACGGTGAAGAGGTGGTGCAACAGATACGGCGCACCAATTCCGAATTGTACATACTGCTGCTGACAGGGCATAAGGACCTGGCGCCTCCCATCAGCACCATCAAGTCTTTGGACATACAGGCATATTGCGAGAAGAGCGACCGCCTCGACCAGCTCCAGCTGCTGATCGAATCGGGAATCAAGTCTATATCGCAGATGCGGACGATCAAGCAGTTTCGTGACGGCCTGCAGAGCATTCTGGGGTCCGTGCCGAAGATATATCAGCTGCAGCCGATCGGCAGCATACTTGAAGAAATACTGCTGCAGCTGCTTCCGATGGCCAACAGCGCAGATGCTTTTATATTGGTGGACGACATTCCGGGCAACGAGCAGGCCCATGGCGAATCCGCCCGAAAGAGCATATTTAAAGGCATCGGAAAATACAACGTGGATATCGACGAGTTTACCGTAATGCTGGACCATCATCTCATGGAAGCTATCGGTCAGGCGCGCACTGAAATGTCCGTGATTCGTCATCCGGAGGGTGTGATATTCCCGCTGGGGGACGAGAATAATTCGGCGATTGGCGCTATCTATGTGCAGGGCATTGATACCGAAGAAGGTATCAAACTGCTGCAAATTTACGCGCGGCAGGCGGCGTCGTCCATTAACAACGCGTTTCTGCACTCGCTGGTCAACACCAAAAATGAGGAACTGAACAGCACCTACGCACAGCTGAAGGTGCGCTACATGGATACCATAGAGGTGCTCCGCCTTGCGGTGGATGCCAAAGACGAGTACACCCGGGGCCATTCGGACCGAGTTTCCTTTTATGCCACCAAGATCGGTAAAAAGATGGGCCTTCCGTACGAAGAGCTGGAAAAGCTGCGCATCGCGGGCGTGTTCCACGACATCGGCAAGATCGGCACGGCGGACGACATACTGCTGAAAAGCCAGTCGCTGAGCTCGGATGAATATCAGGAGGTCAAACGCCATCCCATCAAAGGGGCGATGATACTTTCCGCGGTATCAATGTTCGCGGATATTGTCCCCATCGTTCGGCACCATCATGAGCACATGGACGGACGCGGTTACCCCGATGGGCTCAAGGGAGACCAGATCGATCCGCTGGCGCGTATCATATCAGTAGCCGATGCTTTCGACGCGATGATGAGCGACCGGCATTATCGGCGGCATCTGTCGCTGGAGGAAACGCGGCGGCAGCTGATACAGGGTTCCGGCACTCAGTTCGATGCCAAAGTGGTGCGCGTGCTGCTGGATGCGCTGGATAACGACGACGAACTGAACGCGATGCTCGCGGCTACACTGGTCAGTAACGCATGATATGCGGA
>JAEWWC010000138.1 GCA_023396555.1 Bacillota bacterium | reverse complement strand
TTGTATCCACCGGTGTGCGCCCCAACACGGAGCTGGCGGCAGCAGCGGGCATCGAGCTGGGTGTTGCGGGTGCAATCCGGGTGAACACCCGGATGCAAACCAATCTGCCGGACATTTACGCCTGCGGTGACTGCATCGAGCAATTTCATGTGGTAACGGGGAAGCCGGTCTACCGGCCGCTGGGCTCTACTGCCAACAAGACCGGCCGGATTGCCGGCGACAGCATGACGGACGGCGATTTGGAATTCAGGGGCATACTCGGCACGGGAATCTTCAGAATCTTCGACATGACGGTGGCGCAGACCGGCCTTTCCGAACGAGAGGCCCTTGCCTTGGGATATGAAGTAGCGGTATGCCACAATATCAAACCCAATAAGCCGGAGTACATGCATGGCAGAGAAATGGTCATCAAGGGAATCGCCGACAAGGCAAGCGGCAGGCTTCTGGGCGCTCAGATCATCGGTTTTGAGGGTGTTGACAAGAGGATCGACGTATTTGTAACGGCAATCACCTTCAACGCAAAGGTTGAAGACCTTTTCCACCTTGATCTTGCCTATGCCCCGCCGTTCTCCACGACAAAGGATCCGGTGATGTATACCGGCATGATATTGGATAATGCCATTCATAGGGGCAGGCCGCTGATGACAGCTCAGGAACTGGACGCGCTGATGCAGTCCGGCGAAAAGTATACGCTGATCGATGCGAGGGCCGTCGCACAGTATGAGAAGAACCATATTGAGACTGCCGAGAGTATTCCCCATGCCAAATTGCGGGTTGCGGCCGAATCGCTGGATAAAGACGCTGTCGCCGTGACTTATTGCAACAAAGGTACGACCGGAAACGCGGCGCAGAACATCCTGCTGGGAAAAGGCTTTAAACGAGTATTCAACCTTTCGGGCGGACAGAAGCAGTACAGCAAGACGCATTCTAAAAAATAATTATAGCATCATGTGCACGATCGTATACTTATGGTATGCTAATTTTCCGGCCGCAAAATGGCAGAATGTACCGAAAGTTCAGTCCAACATGCTGCAAATGCCGACGAAGATGACAGGTGGCTTCCGTGCTGTAATGGGCGACACGAGAAATCCGCCATACTGGCGCGTCATCATTTTCCGGCATTCATGGTTTCTTTCTGTCCGTTTGTTGACTGGCCTATCTTTTGTTGATAAGTTTATTGCGGTGACAAGGGTTTGTTTGCCGCCAGGCATGTGTGTGCCGCACATTGATGGGGTATCAGCCATGGCAGGCAATGAATACATAGCATAATATTCCTGATAAAAGGAGGCTGTACATGGAAAATAAAACACATCCCGAGATCATGGATCAGTACCGGGCGCTCAGGAGAACAGCGGATTACATACTCTCAAGAAAGGATCAGATCAGCGCCTTTTATGCACAGAGCCAATTCAAAAGGATCATCTATCTGGGCTGCGGGTCCAGCTATTCGGTCTGCAAAACGTTGGCCTGCACGGCGAACCTGATGCTGGAAAGCCCGGCGATGGCGTTGCCCGCCGGAGATCTGATGCTGCATCAAAAGACCTATATGCCGCTGCTGGAGGACGCTTTGATCATCACCGTGTCGCGGTCTGGAGAGACGGACGAAGTGCTCAATTCGGTGAAGGCCTTGAGGAAAGCGGGATACCGCGCCGCTGTGCTGTCCGTCATTGAAGCAACGGGATCGCGCGTGGCCGGAGTTTCGGATCTGGCGCTGGAGATACCTTGGGCGTTTGACGAAAGCGTATGCCAAACGCGCAGCGTCACCAACCTTGCGGGTGCGGGGCAGCTGGTGACAGCTGTGGCCGCAGGACGGCAGGACATCATCGATGATATTCTTTATATAGCGGATCACGGCAGCGACTATCTGGCCGCAATCGAACAGCAACTGAAGGAAATCGCCGGGAGGGGATATGCCAAGGCCCTGGTGCTGGCCGACGCGGAAGCGAATGGGCTGGCGGAGGAAGGCGCGCTGGCGTTCAACGAAATCGCCTACATGCCGTCGGTGTGCAAGCATGTGCTGGACGTACGGCATGGGCCTATCGTACTGGCGGATAAGGATACGTTGGCAATTGTGTGCATGAGTGCCGACGACTATGACTATCAGGCTGCGCTGGTGAAGGACCTGATCACACGGGGAGCCGGTGTGATTCTGTACAGTACGGCGCCGCTGACAACTGTTCCCGAAGGTGTTATTACCGCCATTGATTTTGGCAGGAAGCTGCTGCCCTCGGTAGAAGGACTGCCGTTGCTTGCGGTGGCGCAGTTGCTTTCGTATTACAGCGCGATGGCGCGCGGGGTGGACCCCGACCATCCGCAGGGGCTCGATCCGTGGATCGCTCTTTAACGGGCGATTCCGGTTATATCGCCGGGTCCGATCGTGGGCGCAATCGTGTCCTTGTGCTCTACTGACTTTTTGGCGAACAGAGCCCCAAGCCGCATGGCGGAGGGGCCTTCGCCCGAAGACGCCAGAAGCGGCAGCCCCGTGTAGAGACCGCAGATCACGCCCGATATGTAAGCATCGCCTGCACCTCCCGTCGCCACAACTTTTACGGGAGGAGCTGGCAGATATACTGTATGCCCACGGTGATGGCAGACGCTGCCCCGACTGCCCAGCGTGACAATAAGCGAAGCATTGGAACCGACGAGCTTGAGCTTCCGGACACAGGCCGGAATCAGCCCGTCGGTTTCTTCTATTATTTCTTTTGCAAGGTTGGCGTCCGTTTGAACGAGCGCGCGCGCTTCATCCTCGTTGAGCGACAGAAGGTCAACGAGAGCGGCCCCGCCCTGTGAGACAAATTCGTCCGCCTCCTCACTGGTAAACGAAGCCACACAGTAGGCGCCGCCTTTTCTTCCGGCGGACAGCAACGCGATACGCGCGTTTACGCTCACCTCGGGCGCGGCCATGATGATGGTGGCGGCGTCTATGGCGGGGATGTGCGCGAGGGATTTGCGGATATATTCGGGGGTGACAAGAGTCGAGGCGCTGTTGGAGGATGTGACGTTGCAGACGGCCTTGTCGGCATATTGGATGCACGTGCTGAACATGGTGGGCAGAGCGGCGTCCATCTCCACGGTATCCGTATGGATATGCGCGGCTTCCATCTCCTCCAGCAGCCTGCGCCCATCGGCATCGCGGCCCACCTTGCCGATTGCGTAAACATCCGTGTGAGGATACAGTGACTTGGCGATATAGTGCAGAATGATATGCTGCTTGCAGTAGTCTTGGGTGTCGCTCAACACCGCCGGGCGCGACTCGTTGCGTTTAAGCGGCTCGTTTGAATCCAGCTGAAAAAGAATGCCGGCGCCGATGCCGCCGGTTCCGATCACTTTATTAAAAGGGTAGCACTTCTCTTCTTCCATATGCTGCAATATCAGACGTTGATGCCCGCAAACTCCCATTCGGGATGCTCGGAGATGGGGTGGCTTGCGGTGTCCGCTGTGGCGGTGATCATCGCGTCGGGATGCTCCTGAAGCAGGGTGAGCGGATATTCCGCGTCCGGTTCGGAGAACAGCGCGACCCGCAGCGCCGTCTGTTTCCACGTGCCGGTATCGCTGTAAACGCGGACTTTTCTGGCTGACAGGCACTCACTGACACCCAGTGTCACCGACATAGGCGGCACAAACTGATAAGCCGCGCCGAAGCTGCGCTGTCCCAACGTGATGATGGTATCCAGATTGTTTTCCTGCACGCGGATAGACGACTTTCTCAGCTGGTCCAGCGTAATTTTGCTGAAGGGATGCCGGCGCGTCTGGTTATAAGCGATGTGACCGTCCTGCCCCCAACCGCCCATTGTGATGTCGATCGGCTCCTTCCAGATCTCTTCATGAATATAGTCGATATTCGACGGCATCAGGAAGTGGCGCTGCGTCTCTGGAACGGCCAGTTCCGCGTCGATGCCACCGTAAAAATGCTTTAACATAAAACTGCGGAAGTTGTAGGGATCCCCTTCGGCAAGGGGACGGCCCTCCCAGTCCAGGCATTCATCCATGTGGAAGACGACCAGGTTTTTCAGTGATATGCGCTCGGCATTGATGAGCTGCGTGAACGGCGCGTACCAGCAGTTGGGGCCGCATGGGATGATGGCGCGGCACATCCGGCCTGCTTCAGCCGCTGAAACCACCTCGTCCACAAGCTCACGCGCCATAAGAGCGCCCATTTCGGCAGAATTCGGGACCATTCGGAAAGGCGTTCTCAGCGCTTGGTGCCCGACCAGTTGGCCGGCGGGAATGCTGCACCATATGTAGAGTTTGTTGATATCCATATGTTTCACCTCATTAGCTTTGACGTTCGGTAATGCGGACGCCGCCAGTATTGGAAAGACGACTTGGGCAACAAGGGCTTATTACTGATGATTCTGCGGAGGGTTACGGTTTGCTGTCGGACATCTGTTTGATATATTCAGGATATACTTCGGGTTTGGGCAAGTCAATCGCGTCCAGGTTTCAATTTTTGATATTTATATTCATTAACCAAACAACGGCCGGACCGATATTGTTATTTGATTTCAGGCTGGGATATAATTCAACCATCATTTTGATGCACGCGGCTTTGTGGATTTACGGCGCCTTAACCGTTTTTTTGTCAGGGACTTAGGCGCCCGATCCAAGTTATGCGCGATGCCGAAAATATGACGTGTGCGTCTACTCCACAACTTAGGCGTACATTGTGCAAAAAAGGAGGTTGTGAATTCCGCTGTTGCTTGCGGTGCCGCAGCGTGGAGACCTGCGGTAAAGCTTCCGGCATAATACGGCCGGCAGCAAGGGGCGGTTCGAGGGGTCGTCCGTTCCAAAGCAGATTGTTATGGCTAGGATATTGCTCAAAAACATCAGGAAGGTCTATGAAAAGGATGTCGTGGCGGTCGATAACTTCGATCTGGAAGTGTACGACAAGGAGTTTGTGGTGCTTGTGGGTCCATCCGGTTGCGGCAAATCGACGACGCTTCGCATGATCGCGGGGTTGGAGGAGATCACGGAGGGCGAGCTCTTTATCGGCGACAGACTGGTCAACGAAGTGCCGCCCAAGGACCGCGACATCGCGATGGTGTTCCAGAACTATGCGCTGTATCCTCATATGACGGTGTTCGACAACATGGCGTTTTCACTGCAGCTGCGCAAGGTTAAAAAAGACGTCATCAAGCAGAAGGTACATGAAGCCGCCGACATACTCGGCATTACCGATCTGCTGGGCCGGAAACCCAAGGCGCTCTCGGGCGGGCAGCGGCAGCGCGTTGCGATTGGCCGCGCCATCGTGCGTGAACCCAAGGTGTTCCTGATGGATGAACCGCTGTCCAATCTGGATGCCAAGCTGAGGAACCAGATGCGTGCTGAAATCATCAAGCTGCGAGAACGCATCAACACGACGTTTGTCTATGTGACCCATGACCAGACGGAAGCGATGACGCTGGGCGACCGGATCGTCATCATGAAGGATGGCTTTATCCAGCAGATCGGGACGCCCGGACAGGTGTTCAATCACCCGCACAATCTTTTTGTGGCCGGCTTCATCGGCACGCCGCAGATGAATTTCTTCCCCGCCCAGCTGGTGGAAAGCGGCGGCGGATATTATGTGAAAGTAGCGGATACTCAGGTGGAACTGACGGATGAAACGCAGCGTGAGCTGAAGAACGCAGGTCAAAGCAGCGCGGAGATCACGCTGGGCATCAGGCCTGAGCACATCGTCGTCACCAAACACGGCGCCCCGGGCGCGATCAATGTAAAAGTGGACGTGTCGGAGATGATGGGCAGCGAGGTATACATTCACGTCAATTTTGAGGGGAACGATATCATCATCAGGTTCCCCACCGCATCCTTGCCGTGCAACGACAACAGCAGCATCAAATCGGGCACAGATATCTCGTTCGTAATGCCCGGCAAGCTGGTGCACCTGTTTGACAGAGCCAGCGGGCTGAACCTGCTGTCGGCCGGCGAGTAGGATTGCGGCAGCGGCCTAAGACTGGGATTATCGTTCTGTTAATGAAATGAGCCATACGGTGTCCGCCGTATGGCTCATTGTGTTTTGTACAGCGGGTCGAGTTCTTACGGAAGGATCGCTTCCATGCCTGTAAGCTGGCAGAAGTCGACGATCTGGTCGTAGAGGTCTTCCCCATAACCCAGGCAGGCATATTCGTTATTCCAGTTCGCGAGCATTTTCTCGATATCACCATGAACATGTACGAAGGCGTGCGGCCAGAACGGAATGCCGCATTCCCTCCGGCGAGCCTCAAGCTCCGCTTCCTCCGGAACAAAGACGTCACACCGCACGATGATCATCCGCATTTGGCCGTTCTGCCGGCTGACACGGGCCAATACGCCTTTGCCTGGCTTGCAGATGAGGCTGATGGACAACCCGCCCGCTTCGCCTTCGGTGGGGATGCCATGGCTGGCGAAGGATACGCCATGGCTGTCGGCCAGAGAAGGCGGTACCGCGCCGTCGCCGATGATCTTGATCTCCATTTTGGCTTTGTCCACATGCTGCAGATCCCCATAGTAGATGGGGTCGTCGCTCAGGTTCGTGATGATGATGGATGTGAGGGCTGTGTTATAGTCACTGAGCGTGGAGGTGGGCACTTTGTCATCCAGCATCATGCTCTGCGCGAAGCACGAAGCGCAGTAGTAATCCCCCAGGCCGGGGAAAGACTGGATCGTGTAATAATCGAACCCCTCCTTTTCTTTCAGCGCTTTCAGGGCCAGATAGAGCCGCATCGATTTTTCGCTCTCAGGCGTACGTTCCATCGACGTACCCAAGCGACGTGCGGTGTCGGCGAATCCTTTGGCCACATCCGTTTCAGGGATGCTTTTTGCTGTTTCCACCAGCTCGTGGGTATCGCGGGAATCGATGTCGATGCCAAACATCTTCATCCACTGGGAGGGATCGGCCACACCGCAGGTTTGCCCCATGCCGCGTCCACCAAACGCCATCAGCGTGGTCATCTCCATGCTGCGTTTCAGGGCGGAAGCTTTGCAGTAGCTGGCTACTCGCTTGACGTTGGCCGGGTCCTGAGTACCGCCATAGACGAAGCGGTGCACGATGCTCACCTCGCCAAGCGCTGCCGACAGCACGAACCCGCCCACGGGACGCCAGCCTTGAGAACCGTCGTGCGTCCATATGACGACGCCTTTGCCGGTTTTCGCGAACTCCCTGACCGCGGCGATCATATGGGCGGACCATATCCATGTTCCCGAGAACAAGACCAGACAGTCTACGCTGTCGTCCTTGGCCAGCGGAAGAAGAGCCTCTTTGGCCTCCTGCTTGGTTGCGACGACGGTTTCATGCTCCGCCAGACTGATACCTTCGGCCACGAGGGCCTTTTTCGACGCATCAACGATCTGTTCGTCGATGAAGGGTGTTCCAAGGGGGTCGCAAAGCCCATCTTTATGAACGCCATAAACAACAAAACCAGCCTTGACCTTTAACATTTAAAAATCTCCCTTCTATTCTCTTTGTGATACAAACCGGATATAATAAACAGGAATTATTCAACTACAAATTAGCCAAGTCCTCATAGCTTGTCAATTCAATGAACACTTTTGAATATGAATACCGGAAAATGAAGATTGAGTGATGCAGCCCCGAAGATATACATTAGAAGTAAGAAGGAGGTATGATTATGAAGAAAAGAATTTTAGCTATTGTGGTTGCAGGAATTCTCATTTTGTCGCTTCCTCTGGCATTCTCGGGGTGCGGCAAGCAGGAGGCTGCCAGCAGCAGTTCTGATGCGGCGGTGGAAAAGACCGGAGAAAAGATTACGGTCATACTGCCCAAGCACGAGATGGACACCGTAGGTTTTCATGAAGAGATGACGCGCAAGTTTGAACAGGAAACCGGTATTGAGGTTGAACTGATCAACGAGAGCTGGGAGAACGTGGCTGACAGCATTATGACAGACCTGACGGCGGGCGGCGGCGCGTATGACGTGATCGAGTTTGACAACTCGTGGGTCCAGAAGTTCTATGACAATGACTGGCTCACGCCGCTCAACGACTACGCCTCGGACGAGATCATGAAGGGAATGCTTCCCGGCCTGATCGACAAGTTTTCTGTTGACGGCAAGCTGTATGGCATTGCATGGAACAACGACACGCGTTTCTTCATGTACAACTCCCAGATGCTGAAGGACGCCGGGTATGACGCGCCTCCGGAAACCTGGAGCAAACTGACCGAGATGTCCAAAGCCATTCAGACAAAGGGTGTTGCTCCCTATGGCTTCATTGATTCTTATATGAATCAGCAGACGGGCAGCAACGAAATCACCTTCCTTGTTTACTCCTTTGGCGGCAAGCTCTTTGACGACAAAGGAAACCCTGTGATGGCGAACGACGCGAAAACCAAAGCCGCTTTTGAATTCATCGTCAACGCGATGAACACCGACAAGATCGTGGACCCGGGGTCACTCACTGCGGACTATGAGACGGTGGCCAACGTGTTCTGCACGGGCGGAAGCGCGTTCATGCTGCAGGCATGGCCGGGCGTTTATTCGCTGGCGAATGACCCTGAATCCTCGTCGATTGTGGACCAGATCGCAGTGGCGAACACTGCTGTGCATGCCGACGGCGAACAGCAGATGGTACTGACACTGCCGGAAGCCATGGCGATTCCGAAGACCTCCCAGCACAAGGATGCCGCGTGGAAGTATATTGAGTATATGTCCAGCAAGGAATTTGACAAACAGAGAGCCGATACCATTGGCGCGCTGCCGGTTTGGACGGACCTGTTCTCCGATGCCGACCTGCTGGCGAAATATCCTTACTGGGAGAATTTTGCGGGACAGATCGCGAGCTCTCAGGGCCTCCCGAACCTGACATGGTATGATGAGTATACCAACGTGCTCATGACGGAAGTTCAGAAAATGATGCTTGGACAGACCACTGTGGATGATGGCCTGAAGAGCATTCAGGATCAGTGCATCGCACTGCAAAAAGAAAATTCCTGATGTCCGTAAGGTAAGCTTAGAAATCGGCGGGCGGGCGAAAAACTGCCCGCCGATATCTTTTCTGTTCAGGGGGGGGACATATAATATGCCGGAGAAAAAGCGAAAAAAGCGCTCGAAGCCCAGCGAAAACCTGATTGGCGGAAGCTGGCTGGACCGCCATTTTCCCCAGGCGCTATCGGTGCCGAGCCTTATCATCATTCTGGGCGTCATGGCCATTCCGATTGTCTATTCATTCATTCTCAGCTTTTCCAAGCTCAATCTTTCTGATCAAAGCATGTCTTTTGTAGGGGGCGACAACTACGTTGAGCTCTTCAAAGACGGCAGATTCCTGAATTCGATGGGTCTGACGCTGGCGTTTACCTTCATTACGGTTTTTCTGGAGGTTGCGCTCGGCATCGCCATTGCTCTGGTGCTTAATAAGAAATTTAAAGGCCGCGGTTTTGTGCGCGGGCTTATGATATTACCCTGGGCGCTTCCCGGTGTTGTCAACGCCATCATGTGGAAGTGGATTTTCAACGCGAACTATGGCCCCTTGAACGCGCTGCTGACGCAGACCGGCATTATTGACAGCTATCAGCTTTGGCTGGGACAGCCGGTATCGGCATTTTTCTGCGTGGTGTTCGCGGACCTCTGGAAGGAGACGCCCTATGTCGTTCTTCTGACGATCGCGGCGCTGGCGACAATACCGAACGATCTGTACGAAGCCTCCTCGATAGACGGGGCGGGTGGCTGGAGATCTTTCTGGAAGATTACGCTGCCGCAGATCAAGCCCGTTGTGATCGTGCTGGTCATCACCAAGGTGATCTGGGCGCTTCAGACCTACGACCTCATCTATATCATGACAGCCGGAGGACCTGTAAACGCCACGGAGTTTGTGACGCTGCTCATTCAGCGAACAGCCATCAAATACTCGGAGTTCGGGTATGCCTCGGCAATGAGCTATATGCTGTCTTTGATATGCTTCTTCCTGACATACATCTATATCAAGGTATTTATGCGGGGGAATGACGACAGCGGCATATCAAGGACATCCAGAAAACAAAAGCTGTCTATGGCTGAACGCCGAAAAAGGAGGGCGGTCGCATGAAAATCAGCACAAAGAAGAGAGTCGGCAGGATCGTGTTATATGTGCTTGTCGTGGTGATCGTTATCTGGACGGTAGCGCCTTTTGCCTGGCTCATTATCGCCAGCATTTCCACCAAAAAGGATCTTATCACGCTGCCGCTGAGATGGTTTCCGCAGCAGCCAACACTGGAGAACTACAAAGCGATGCTTTTTGGTACTTCAGGCAACACGACTAACGCCGCCTCGCAGTTTATGCACGCTTTAACCAACAGTCTGATTGTGGCGTGTGTGGTAACGGTGATCTCGCTGATCATCGGGCTGCTTGCGTCCTATGCGTATTCTCGATTCCGTTTCCGGGGCAAAAGCACGTTGATGAACGTCACGATGTTTACCCGAATGCTGCCCGCTGTGGCGCTGATCATTCCGCTCTACATCATCCTCATCAGAATGGATCTGCTGGATACGCTAACAGGGATTATCATCACATATCTGTCGTTTGTAATGCCATATATCGTATGGATCATGAAGGGATATATCGACGGCATCCCGATGGAGCTGGAGGAATCCGCGATGATCGACGGGTGCAGCCGGCTGAAAGCTTTTGTTCGCATCATCCTTCCTGTGGCGGCCACAGGCCTGGCCGCTACTGTGATATTCGCATTCATACTGTCGTGGAACGAGTTTTTCTATGCCGTGAACTTGACGCAGACGCTGGACTCCAAGACGCTGCCCGTGCTGCTGACCGAATTTTCCAGCAAGTTTGGACCAAACTTTGTGCTGACATCCACGGCGGGCGTGATCGCGAGTTTGCCGCCTGTGTTGATTGCGCTGATTTTTCAGAAATATATCATCTCAGGGCTTTCCTCTGGCGCGGTCAAAGGATGATGGCCAGTGGATTTTCAGCACCGGACGGAGGTTAGCACGATGCCCAAATATATGATCGGCATAGACGGAGGCGGCAGCAAGACCCGGCTGATCTGCGTCGACAGGAACGGAAACACCGTCGCGGAGGCCCGGACAGCGGGGACATATTGCCGTCAGGACGGGGTGGATACCGTTATTGAACGCCTGAGGCAGGGAATGGATGAGATATTTCGATCCGCAGGTATTACAGACACAAATGAAGTGTTTGTCGGGTTCGGGATGCCCGGATACGGTGAAAACAAAAAGAACGACGCCGAAGCGGTGGAAGCGATCAGCCGCGCTTTTTCCCCGTTGCGCATCCTATTCCAGAATGATGTCGCGTGCGCCTGGGCAGGGGCGACGGCGCTGCAGAGCGGTATCAATCTGATCGCCGGCACCGGCTCGATGTCTTACGGATGCGACGATAGCGGCCGAACCGCGCGCGGCGGAGGCTGGAGCGAATATTTTTCGGACGAGGGTTCTGGATTTTGGCTGGGCAAGAAGGCGCTGGAACTCTTTGCGAAGCAGAGCGACGGGCGAGCGGCCAGAGGTCCGCTGTACGACATTGTCCGGCGGCATTTCGGGCTGGATGACGACTTTGAGCTTGTAGAGCATGTGGAATCCGGCATAGTGGGATCCCGCAAAAAGACGGCGGAACTTCAGCCCCTGCTGCTGGCAGCAGCCAGAGCCGGAGACCCGCAGGCGCTGGCGGCATATGCCGAGGCGGTTTGCGAGCTGGCGCTGGTGGTGTACGGCGCGTATCGGCAGCTCGATTTCTCCGGAAAGCCGGTGCGGGTTTCCTTTGTCGGCGGACTCGTCAATATAGAGGACCTTATCGTGAACCCACTGAAGCGAGAGATAGCCGGTATGATTAAGGACGTAG
>JAEWWC010000121.1 GCA_023396555.1 Bacillota bacterium | reverse complement strand
GTGACAGCATGTACCACGATGTCATGCAGAGCGCAGCGAAGACCCTTTTCCAGTGTGCCACCTTACTATGTCGCTACTTCGATTTTCTTTCATACTGAAAGTTCGTTAATAGCTTGATAGCATACTCTCTGTGCGGTCATAATCTTTATTTAAGAATTTAACTTTAAGTGCACTATAATTATATTACCGAAAAACAATCAGAGCGGTATTAAAAACCCCGAACATAGTGTTCGGGGTTTTTAATATCAAATCGTCATAGCATTAAGTCTGTTGATTCAGCTGGCCTTCGGGCCCGCCTTTTTCTCGCGCTTGCACTGCGCCAGCCGCCTGTCGGCCAGCTCGATGACCTCGCCCGCTTCGCGGCACTCGGAGCGGCGCACGCTGGAGCGGCTCACGGTGGCCTTGGTGCCGGCCAGCGTTTCCTTCACAGCCTTGTCCAGCCGCTCGATGATGGAATCGGCGTTCTCCGGCGCGGCGTCCGTCAGCAGTATCAGGAACTCGTCGTCGCCCGAGCGTATCGCATAGTCGGTGGTGCGTATGTTCTTGCGGATGCAGTCGGCGATATCCTGCAACAGGCCGTCGCCAAACGCGCGTCCGCGCTCGTTGTTCAGCTTTTTGAGCTTGTCCACATCCAGCATCAGCACCATGTAATCGTGGTTGTTCTTTTTGTAGATTTCCTCGCTGAGAGCTGTCACCTGGCCCATGGTGCGCCGGCACAGCATGCCGGTCAGCTCGTCCGTCACGGCGCTGCCCAGCACCTCATGCGCCATCCGCTCATACCGCCGGATGAACAGCAACAGAAAGAACGTCACCAGCGCCAGCGTCACGGCATAGCCTGCGGCGGCATTCACGATCAGCGTTATATCAGCCGTATTCCAGGAAAGATAGACGCTGTTGGCCGCCAGCGTCACCAGCAGCGTGATATACGCGCCCAGCAGCACATCCCGCCGCCGCTTGTAATGCGACAGCAGTATCACCATGATAAACACAACGGACAGATAGGGCGTGCTGCCCAACAGGCCGTTGAACGTGAACCAGTTGACGGGCGTATAGATAAAACAAAAGAATATAGTGGGTATCATACAGGCTGTGTCGTCCGACACCAGCCCCGCGTGCTTCATCGGCAGCACCAAAGCCATGCATGCCAGCGCCGCGATATACAGAAACATGGGCAATATCTGTCCCGTGGCCGCCGTTACCGCAATGCCCACCGCACAGCAAATGACGCTGGCAGCCAGCAGGCTTTTGCGAAGAACAGCGCGCATCGTATCGTAATGGCGCTGTTTGTATAGCTCTATCAGACGGGCTCCGTTATCCATTTCATCGCCTCCCTGACATGTATATCGTCAGAGAGCCAGGAAATGTTTAACAGTATTTTCATCAATTCCAGTCTTTTTTGTAACTTCTTCTACATTCATGCCACAAAAATACAGCCGTTTGCAGAAAGCCGGCATGCTTTCGCCCAGTTCTACGAGGTTTCCGTCCGGGTCAAAGAAGCGCAGCGTACGCTGTCCCCAGTTCTCCTCGATCACACCGTGCGCCAGCATCACACCCGCCGCCGTGACGCGGGCGGCCTGCGCGTCGAAATCCTCCGTCTCGAAGCAAAGCTCCAGCGCAGAGTTGTCCGTACCGTCCGTATTCGCCAGCGCCTTGATGACCGGATGCCCTTCTACCGGACGCCAGACGGTCAGCCCGCATTCAAACTGTACACAGCTGCCGAAATCATACAATACCTTCTGCTCCAACACGTTCTCGTAAAAACGGCGCATCAAATCAAAGTGCCCGGTCACCAGCACCGCCGATGAATATGAGATCATATTCTCCTCCTGTTATAGCCGCACGGACGTTGTGCGGAAAATGCCCTTATCGAGCGTCAGCAGCCCCACCGAGGGGCGAAGGTTCCGAGGTTCGCCCAGGCTGCCGGGATTGAAAAGCAGTACGTTCTCGTAAAATTCTTCGGTGGGCAGGTGCGTGTGGCCGAACAGCGCCACATTGGCCTCCCGCTCCAGCGCGTACAACCCAAGATTCAGCAGCGACGTTTTCACGTTCTGGCGGTGGCCGTGCGTCATCAGCACGCGTACCCCCTCCAACGTCATCAGCAGCTCCGGTTCCACGTCAGACGATATGTCGCAGTTGCCGCGCACCGCGTACACCGGCTTCTTGGTGAGGCCGCGGATCTGTTCAGCGTCGCGGCTGTAGTCCCCCAGATGCAGTACCATATCCACGTCGTCAAAGCGTTTCACGGCCATCGCGATACGCGCCTTGTGGCCGTGCGTATCCGCCATCACCAGCGCCTTGATCATACGGACAGCTTGTCCCGCAGAGCGGTCAGAGCCCGGGCGCGGTGCGATAATGTATTCTTGAGCTCCACCGGTATCTCGGCGAAGGTTTGTCCCAAATCCGGTATATAAAAAAGCGGGTCGTAGCCGAAGCCACCGCTGCCCGACGGCGCATGAACGATCTCGCCGCCCACCTCGCCGTATGCCGTGGTCACAGTGTCCCCAGACACCAGCGCCACCACCGATACGAACTTTGCGCGCCGGTCGGTGATGCCCTCCATCGCCGCCAGCAGCTTTTGGTTATTGGCCGCATCCGTGGCGTCCTCACCCGCGTATCGCGCGGAGTACACACCAGGCGCGCCGCCCAGTACCTCCACGCACAGGCCGGAGTCGTCCGCAAGCGCGTCACAGCCCGCAGCCAATGCCGCCTCGCGTGCCTTCTTGACGGCGTTCTGCTCAAAGGTATCGCCGTCCTCCACCACGTTCAAATCGAGACCGATATCCTTGAGAGACACCAGTTCGTCGTAAAACCCGCCCAGTATGGCTTTTATCTCGCGGACCTTGCCCGCGTTGTTGGTCGCGATCAGCAGCCGCTTCATGTCAGAGCCGCCTTCTGTATCTTCTGTATCTCGTCCACGCCCGCCGCCGCGTACGCCATCAGCGCGGCGAACTCTTCAGGCTTCATGGGCCGCTTCTCGCCCGTGCCCTGTACCTCGATGATGCCGCCGCTGTGCGACATCACCACGTTTAAGTCTGCGTCCGCGCGGCTGTCCTCGGTGTACTTTAAGTCCAACAGCGGCTTTCCGTCCACGATGCCGCAGCTCACCGCGGCAACGCCGTCCTTCAGCAGCGGCTTTGCCAGCAGCCCCTCGGCCTTCATGCGCTCCTCGCACTCGCGCAGCGCCACGTACGCCCCGGTGATGCCCGCCGTGCGCGTGCCGCCGTCTGCGTCGATCACGTCGCAATCCACCGTCACCGTGTAACCGGGTATCGCCTCCAGATTGCAGACGCAGCGCAGCGCCCGGCCTATCAGCCGCCCTATCTCGGTGCTACGCCCGTCGGGGCGCTTGCTCTCCCGCGGCTTGCGCTGCGGCGTGCTGGCGGGCAGCATGGCGTATTCCGCCGTCAGCCAGCCCCGCTGCGTATTCTCCAGAAAAGGCGGCACGCCGGCCTGGAACATTGCGGTGCAGAGCACCCGCGTCTGCCCCCAAGAGACCAGCGCGCTGCCGTGTGCATTCTTCAAAAACGATTTATCGATGCGGATGGGCCGAAGCTCGTTTGCCGCCCGTCCGTCTTCCCTCTTCATATGTGGTGCGTCCTTTACTGCATAATATTGATGTAATCCGGAGTTGCCATCGTCGCTTCCGCGGCACCGCCGAATTCCTTCCCTTCCACCAGTATACGCACTTCCTCAATATTGTCAAATTGCATCAGCGTCAGCGTTATGCAGCGCGTCAGCGCTTTCTGCACCTGAGCGTCGTCGGCCACCGATTTGAACTCCTTGGAGAAGTCCACCGTCGCAATGCCCTCGTCGTCCACATCCACGCCCAGCAGCGCCGTGTCCTTCGGGAACAGGTTCTTCAGTCCACCCTCGCCCGGCCCTTTGACCAGCTCGCTCATCGCCGCAAAGGCGTCCGCCTGTCCGCCCACATAGGTGGTCACCGGCACGATGGCGGTGCCTGCCTCATTGGAGAAGTACAGCATCAGCCGCGAAGCGTTTTCCTGATCCGCCTGAGACAGCGTGGTCACCACGTTGAGGTCGAAAGTGCCGAACGGCTGGCTGATCACCGTGCCGCCGGGCAGCTCCTCGTCGCAGCCCTCCTGCTTGATGACGACGGAATCGATGGTCGGGAACTCGGTCAGCGTGTTGACGACGGCCACCACCTTGTTCAGTTCATCCACCGCGTTATCCGCCGAAATCGCGTCCTCACTGAACTTGATCGTTGCCACGCCCTCCTTGATGGATAGGCTGAGCTCCGTGCCCTCCGCCAGCACCGGGTTGAGCCCTAAGTACTCCATCTCCGCGTCGGCGTCCGGGTTCGCGATCAGCTGGCTGACGGCGGACGCGCCGATGCCCTCCACCCAGGGTATCTGCTTCATCACCGGCACGACATATCCGTTGTCATCCTCCAGATACAGTATTGTATTTCTCAGGCCCGGGTCATCCGAAATGTTGGCCGCGGGTATTTCCTCATATGGCTCCTCCTGGCCCTTGTCGCCGCATCCTGTCACCATGAACAGCAAAAAAATGGCGAGAAGCGCCGCAATCATCCTTTTATGCATATACCATTCCTCCCCG
>JAEWWC010000005.1 GCA_023396555.1 Bacillota bacterium | reverse complement strand
AGAAGGCTCCCGAGGAATCCGCTGCTACTGAGGCTCCCGCTGCGACGGAAGCGCCCGCTGCCGAAGAACCTGCTGCGACGGAAACGCCTGCTGCTGAAGAACCCGCTGCCGGAGAACTCGTGATGGCTACCAACGCATCGTTCCCGCCGTACGAGTTCTATGAAGGAAATGAAATCGTGGGTATCGACGCCGAAATCGCGGCCCTTGTCGCTGAGAAACTCGGTATGACTCTCAAGATTGAAGACATGGAGTTTGATTCCATTCTGGCTGCCGTTCAGAGCGGTAAAGCGGATATCGGCATGGCTGGTATGACAGTCAACGAAGAGCGTTTGGTTTCCGTGGACTTTTCCACCACCTACGCTACCGGCAAGCAGGTCATCATTGTCAAGGAAGATTCGGCTATTACCGGCCCCGCAGACTTGGCCGGCAAAAAGATCGGTGTCCAGCTCTCCACCACGGGCGATATTTATTGCTCCGATGAGTTCGGTGACGAAGCGATGGATCGTTACAGCAAAGGTGCAGATGCCGTTCAGGCTCTGCTCCAGGGCAAGGTAGATGCCGTCGTTATCGACAATGAACCGGCCAAAGTATTTGTCGAGCAGAACGAGGGTCTCAAGATTCTCGAAACCGAATACGCGCTGGAGGATTATGCCATCGCTATTGCAAAGGGCAACACTGAGTTGCTTGACGGCATCAATGCCGCGCTGGCTGAGTTGACGGAATCCGGTGAACTCCAAGCCATCATTGACAAATATATCAGCGCATCATAATTCTTTAGCAAGTGCAAAGGACCGCTGTTTCAAGCGGTCCTTTTGTTTTCCATATATATTCTGTTAATTGCATCAAACTTGTTTCCATTTTCGGTTGTGCTCATATAAAGAATACTATATAATAATTCAGATATTATGTTTCCGGCTTTTTGTGGCTGCGTTTATATTTTATTTTTGATCACTGGCCTTTATAGTGATTTATCATGATGGGAGGTTACTGTACATGTCCGAATGGTGGAATAGCATTGTCACAAAATTCGTGAACAATTTTATCACCGATGATCGATGGAAATATCTCTTGGATGGTCTTGGCATCACTCTCAAGGTCACTTTTTTTGCGCTTATAATGGGTCTGGTTCTGGGTTTTCTTGTTGCCGTCGTTCGTTCAACGCATGACAAAACGGGCCGTTTGAAAATCCTTAATGCCATATGCAGGTTTTATCTCACAGTTATCCGCGGTACGCCAGTTGTAGTGCAGTTGCTCATTATTTATTTTGTCATTTTCGGTTCAGTGGATATCGATAAATCCATTGTGGCCATGATCGCTTTCGGTGTGAATTCCGGCGCTTACGTTGCGGAAATATTCCGTAGCGGAATCATGTCGATTGATACCGGGCAGTTTGAAGCGGGGCGCAGCCTGGGCTTAAACTATACTCAGACGATGTGGCACATCATCATGCCGCAGGCTTTCAAAAACGTCGTACCGCCGCTCGCCAACGAATTTATCGTCCTGCTGAAAGAGACGTCGGTCTGCGGCTTCATCGGCCTGCAGGATCTGACACGCGGCGGCAGCATTATACAGGGACGTACTTTTGACGCTTTCATGCCGCTCATCGCAGTGGCGCTGATATACCTCGCGTTTGTCATGCTGCTGTCCCGCGGTGTTTCTCTGCTTGAAAGGAGGCTGAACCGCAGTGAGCGATAATTTTAACAAGGGCGATGTGCTCATCCGCACAAAGGGCCTCGAAAAACACTACGGCACAATCAAAGCGCTGGACGGTATCGATTCCGAGATCAAAAAGGGAGATGTGGCGGTGGTCATCGGGCCTTCCGGCTCCGGCAAGTCCACATACCTGCGCTGCCTGAACCTGCTCGAGACGCCCACGGGCGGCCAGATATTCTTCGAAGGCACGGACATCACCGACCCCAAGGTGGATATTAACATCCATCGCCAGAAGATGGGTATGGTTTTCCAGCAGTTCAACCTGTTCCCGCACATGAGCGTACTCAAGAATATGACGCTCGCCCCCATGAAACTGCTGAAAAAGACGCAGCAGGAAGCCGAATCGGATGCCATGGCGTTGCTGCATCGCGTGGGCCTCGGTGACCGGGCAAACGCCTACCCCAAACAGCTCTCGGGCGGGCAGAAACAGCGCATCGCCATCGTGCGCGCGCTGTGCATGAACCCGGATGTGATGCTGTTCGACGAGCCCACCTCCGCGCTCGACCCCGAGATGGTGGGCGAAGTGCTGGACGTGATGAAGTCGCTCGCGCAGGGCGGCATGACGATGGTGGTGGTGACGCACGAGATGGGCTTCGCCCGCGAGGTGGGCACGCGCGTGCTGTTCATGGACGAGGGCCGCATCGTGGAAGAGAACAGCCCGAAGGCGCTGTTCGACAGCCCTCAGTCCGACCGGCTGAAGAGCTTTCTTGCTAAGGTGTTATAACGATATTCCAAGAGGCGCTCCGGCGCTTCTTTATATTGGGAGCGTTTTTCATGGGTAACATTATTACCTACGTTCAAACTGAAATGCGCAACATGGCACAGAAGCCCTTCTGTGCGGTGGACAGCCTGGTTCTGTCAGAACTGGCGTACGTCAACTTTGGCGGCGCAGTTTCCGGTGTGCGGCTGTTCGCCAAAACTGTGCCGCTCCGGCAGCTGTACCGCTCGGAGCTGTTCGGCGATATGTTCCGCCCGACGCACCCCTCCATCGCCGCGCAGCCCAAGGACCACGTGATATACGGCACCAGTAACCGGCACGCGCTGCTGTTCGCGGCGGCTGCCAGCCCGCGCTTCCGAGATATACGCGTGCATTTTTTCGCGGACGCCTTCGACATCGAGAGGGAGCAGCAGTTCTCCGCCGTCACCTTCGTGCTGGAGGACGACACCGCCTTCATAGCGTTCCGCGGCACCGACATGTCCATCGTCGGCTGGAAGGAGGACCTCAACATGGCCTACCTCTCCCCCGTCCCGTCTCAGCAGGCGGCAGCGGAGTATCTGGACGCGGTGGGCAAGCGCCTGCCGTTTAAGCAGAAGCTGCGCGTGGGCGGCCACTCCAAGGGCGGCAACCTCGCGGTATACGCCGCCATGAAGTGCAGCCCTTCCGTGCAGCGCCGCATACTCGATGTGTATAACCACGACGGCCCTGGCTTCAGAAGCAGCGTGCTGGAGACGCCCGAATACCGCGCCATCGAGAGCCGCGTATTCAAGATACTGCCCGAGTCGTCGTTCGTGGGCATGCTGCTGGCCGACACGCAGAGTTACCGCGTGGTGGAAAGCACCGGTTTCGGCGTGATGCAGCACGACGCGTTCACATGGGAAGTCAGCAACTGCGATTTCGTGTACGCCGAAAAGCTGACGGACGGCGCGCTGTACATGCACAAGACACTCAGCGAATGGCTGGAATCCATGCCGGACGACCAGCGCCGCCTTCTGGTGGAAGCGATATTCAAGCTGATTGAAACGACAAAGGCACAGTCGCTGGCGGACCTGACCGAAGCGTGGGGCAAGTCCGCTGTCAAGATGATCGGCACGTACCGCAGTCTGGACGCGGATTCCCGTAAGATACTGTCGCACATTATCGGCACACTGATCAGAATGTCGGTGCGCAACCTGAGAAAAGAAAAGACTGCGAAAGAGAATGATCCCCGTTCCGGCTGAGGCGGCACGGCGTCAGTACGAAAGGCCCAGATCGATCTCCTCCCATACGTCTTCATAGATGAGCGGGATTATGTGTTGCAGCGTATCCAGTTCAGGCCGCCAAAAGCCTCTGCCAGCAGATTCATGCCCGCAGCACCAGACAGCAGCATACCATAAATGACAAAGGCAAAGCCCATGGAAGGCTCTGCCCTTTTTCGTTGCTATATAGCTGCTCATATCGGTCATCACAGTACCTCGCAAATTATCTGGCGTCAGTTCTCCAGAAAATCTTTCAGCTTCTCCAATTCCTTCTCGACGCTGGTGGGCTGCACGACCGCCATGCTCTTGTAGTTGCCGTCCTTGTATTCCTGCGGATAGCGGAACATATCAAGATCACTGCTGCCTTCCATGCCCTTTACCGCGTTGGCGAGGTCCAGCATCGTGCCCAGCGGCATATCAGTACGTACGTATTTCACCATCGCATTCAGCAGGCCGGGTATCTCGCCCGCGCTGACGTTCTTCATCTCCTTGAACAGCGCTTTAAGCACGTTCTGCTGGCGCTGTATACGGCCCGAATCCCCGCCGGGGTGCCGCACGCGCATGTATGCCACCGCCTGCCGCCCGTTCAGTGTTTGTTTGCCTGCTTTCACATCTTTAACTTTGCCGCCGGAATCTATGTTATTCACCTCATTGATACTGGTGTTCATGCTTTTCAATTCGTCGCTTTTTACGTCCACCTCCACGCCACCCAGCGCGTTGATGATATCCTCCATGCCAAAGAAGTTGACCACCATATAGTAGTCGGGCGTTAGGCCAAAGCTCTGATAATACGTCCTTTTTGCCAGTTCGATGCTGCCAAAGCCGTATGCCGTATTCAGCTTGTTCTTGTCATGCCCGTCTATCTTCACCAGTGTGTCGCGCATAAACGAAGCCAGCTTAATGGTCCCTTTGTCCGGGTTGACGCGCAGATACATCATCACGTCGGACCGGCCTGAGAATTTGCCGCTGTCTCGGTTGTCCACGCCAATCAGCAGTATGTCCGTCTCGCCCCCCGATTTCACGATATTTGCCGCGTCGCCCTCGTCGAACGTGACCTCGGGCAGACCCGCTACGTCGTCCGCGCCCTCGTCCTCCAGCGGGGTGGTATCGTCTGCGCTCAGCGTACCCCATATCTGCGAATAATATACCGCGAAACCCACGCCCACCAGCGCCACCATCAGCACAACAAATACCGCCACCAGCGCGCGCACGCTCCGGTGCTTCGGTGCCTTTCTCTGCGGCTGCTGTGCCTGCTGAGATTTTTTCCACTGCAGCTGTGATTCGTCGATATACATTTTGTTTCCGTTTTGTTCCATATTTCACCGTCCGGCTTTCCTGTTATTTCCCCGTTGCCACCT
>JAEWWC010000228.1 GCA_023396555.1 Bacillota bacterium | reverse complement strand
CTCAAAGCGGTACGGCTCGTTCTTCACACGCGCGATCATGCAGTAAGGCACGCGCACCAGCATGTGTGTCTCCGGCATGATCACCAGCGCCGTTTCGCAGATGCGAAACACCGCCGGTGACGTTTCGCCCGACGGCGCGACATACTGTCCCGACGCTTGGAAATGCGCTTCCTCGCTCATCAGCAGCTGTTTGAATATGACCTCGTTGAAGGCACGTATCAGCTTATGGGCGAAGTCCTCATAGAGATGGCCGATCATCGACAGCACAATATCTCCGCCGTCCGTGCTGATGGTGACTTGGTAGCCCGCCGCCTTAACAGATAACAGCGTTCCCAACCGGAGCGCATGCGAAAAGCCTGCTGAGTCGAAAACCAGCCGGTCGTCGAAGAGCCGCGCCGTCACTTTTTCACGCGCTGTCTGTGCCTGGCTGTATGCCAGTGCCGCCGTGATCAGCGGCTTTAATTCCGCTTCGTCCAAATATGCCACCCGATTTATATGATAAGAAATATTATACCATACAGTAAAAATGAATCAATATTTTGAATGTTTATACACGATAATATTGTTATAAAATGAATTCAGCAGTTCCCCAAATAAACATGCTTGAGGTTCTGCCGCGCGATATCCGCCAACGCATATATCGTATCCACCGGCGTGGCGTCCGCATCCTCCATCCGGTAGCGCGGGAAGAAGCGCGATATGTGCAGCGGGATGTCGGAATCCACGCCCGCCAGCCATTCGGACAGCGCACGCATTTCGTCCGGGCTATCGTTTTGACCGGGTATGATCAGCGTCGTCACCTCAACATGGCACTGCGCAGCGGAAATCGCTATTGTGCGTTTGACGGGTTCGATATGCCCATGCAACGTCTGATAGAATTCATCCGTGAACGCCTTGAGGTCAATATTCATTGCGCCGATGTAAGGCAGCAATTCGCGAAGCGGTGCTTCATTAACGTATCCGTTGGTGACCAGCACATTGCTGAGGCCGTTTTGGTGGGCGAGGACCGCGCAGTCCCGGACGAACTCATAGCCGACCAGCGGCTCGTTGTACGTATACGCGATACCGATGTTGCGCGAGTTCCTGAGTGACAGCGCCTTGTCCACCAGTTCCTCCGGCGACACGGACACGGTACGTGCCCGTTCCCGGCTGCACATGGATATCTCGTGGTTCTGGCAGAACGCGCAGCGCAGGTTGCATCCGAAGCTGCCGACAGACAATATCGTGCTGCCCGGATGAAAGCGGCGAAGCGGCTTCTTCTCAATGGGGTCCAGCGCCATCGACGTGACGAGGCCGTAGTTGTCGCACACCACCGCTCTGTTCTTCGCGCTGCGCGCCCGGCAGAAGCCAATCTGCCCCTCGTCCAGCACGCAGTCCTGAGGGCATATGCCGCACTTCACCTTCATTTGTGGCGCACCACCTCAAATCGCTCCATCGTATACGCTTCATCCCGGCGGATGCCCGCCTTCTGCAGCGCGATGTCCACCTGCTGCTTTGGCGTGTCCACGCCCTCCAGATTGGGCAGCAGCAGCCCGCGCCGATGCCCCTTGGTCACAATGACGCCATAGCGCTTCACGTCCAGCTCGTCCATCGACGATATTGGCTCCGCGTCGCCCAGCACGTCCACGCTGTATACCAGCTCCCCCAGTTCATCCTCCTCCACCGGATCAAACCGTGGGTCGCCCGTGCCTGCGCTGACGGCGTTGTTCAATATCTCTGCCGCGATGGAGTCCATCGTCGGCGTGATTGTACCGATGCAGCCGCGCAACCGCCCGTCCTTCTTGAGCGACACGAACACTCCGGCCCGCTGCCCGGTCATATCGTCCGACAGATCGTCCGGCAGCTTCGCACGCTTGCCTGTCGTCACGTACGTTTCCAGCGCCAGCCGCGCCAGCCGCACATACGCGTCCTCCCCCGACTTGGCCTCGGCCAGCTGCTGCGACCGCTCCGTCTCATATTTATCCGCGAACCGGCGGCTCTCGTCCCGTCCGGCCACCTCGTAACCGCACACCGCGTAACCCACGCCGAACGGCCCTTCGTAGCTCCTGAAATCCGGCGTCACGGCTTTGCCGTCCAACGCACCTGCCATCATGATGAACGAACGCAGGCCGCACTCACCCGCCGACTCGCAGAACGCCTCACCGAACCGCAGGAACGCCATGAAATCGCCCGCCTTCATCGCATCCGTTACCTGTTGGTCGAACGCGGGGCCTTCGGACGCAAAACCGTACGGGCCATCCTGCGTCAGCTTATGTGACAGGTCGCCGCTTGCCACGAACACGAACCGCCGCCCCAGCCGCTTGGCCGCCCGCGTAATCAGCTGTCCCAGCCGGTAATGTGCGATCAGAGGCTGGCCGGATATCGCCACGCGCACCAGCTTGTAGTCCTTGAATTCCTGTTCTATGAAATAAAGTGGCACCAGCGAGCCGTGATCCAGCTGCGAATCCTTTTCTCCCAGCGTACCAGCCTTTATGTCCGCCTCGAACGCGAGATCTCCAAGCTCAGCGACCAGCTCCGTATCGTAGTCCTTCTCCACGGATACCTGCGGCGCACCGAAGCGCCCCAGATCCCCC
>JAEWWC010000211.1 GCA_023396555.1 Bacillota bacterium | reverse complement strand
ACCAGTTGCTGGACGATGAACGGTGGGGTAGCTATGTGCCGGAGGAGGGCGAAAAGCATTCGCCGAATAAGGGGAACATGCCGCCCATAGGGAATGCGGGTAAGCCAAGGTTGGACATGAGCAGCGGAAAACCGCTGTTTGCGGCGACTGATACGGCGGCGCGTGTGATGGGGCTGGATGATGACGAGATTGATGCTTTACCGTATAAGGAAGACCCATTTAAGGGTCAACATGCGTATGACGGCAAGGGATATTCCGGCAACGGCTTTGGCGGTGGCGGCGCGGGCGGTTCATGGGGAGAAAAGCCTAGCAATGAGGTGCCGGACTATATTACGCAGAGTTATTCTGGGGATGCAGATTCGCTAGAGTATATTAAAAGCTCAGAAACTTTCAAGGATGTGGTAAATATGTTGGCGATGTATGGCCAATACGAAGAATCCGAATCAAGGTTGGGGCTGCAAATTACTGAGACGGAAGAAGTGGATGTTTCTAAAGAGTTAGCAAGAGCACAATACAATGAATTAATCAATCAAAAGAACACGGATGTTAAAGTTGGATTGGGAGCATATAGTCTTATGTTAGGCTCTTCTATAGGTGGTTTATTTGAGCTTTCTGGAACAGCTGCAGTTTTGCTTGATACTGGGTTATTGTTAGGTGACATAGCATTACCGGGATATAGCGTTAATGAAGATATCGAAGACGAATTAGGAGGTGTATATAAAATTAGCCGTTTTACTCTTGATGCAGATTGGGATATAAAGGGCTATGGTGGGGGTAGGCATGTGACCAGGACGGGTTATGTTATATATGGAGAATCTATTGTATTAGATAATGGTGTTGTTTATCCGAATCCGCTAAATGCTGTATTCTTCGATGTGATATCTGAATAATGGGAGGAAATGACATGAATGGGAAGTGGACCAAACTAATATTTTCTATTTTTCCAATCTTTTTTGTAATAGCATTTTTTGGTTGCACAAAAACATATTTGACGCAACCTTCATTAGTAGCAGGGTTGGATAAAGAGTATCAAATCAGCGTCAATGATGATGGTTCCATAAAGGTACATGAGCAGGTAAGTGACTTATATGATTTTAATGGCTGGGAAGGCATTAAGAGTATTGTACCCGGAATAATCAACGTGGGTGGGCTAAGAGACGATGGAGGCGTCGTTGTTACTGGTGAGAATAAAGATGGCGCCTGTGATGTGCAATCTTGGAGCAACATAAAGGCGATGGCTTTTACCTTTTTTACAACATTTGGCCTTCAAGACGACGGGACAATAATACATACAGCCCATGGTTCATTAGATGGGATCAGGTCCATTGAGAAAAAAATTATAGATGATGTGGACGATTGGAAAGATATAGTTGATATTAAGGGCGCTCAGTTTGTTATGGCGGGGATAAAGAAGAATGGAAGAGTTGTGGTTTCTGCGCCAACTTTACCCGAATTTGAAGAAGGGGTAAGAGATTGGAGGAATGTCAGGGACATAAGCGTTTCTATGAGTATGATTCTTGGATTGACATGGGAGGGCGAGGTTTTGTGTGTATATGACAACTTTACCAACAAGTATACAGACAAGGAATCATTATTACAGTATCAGGAATTGAAAGGAGCGGAAAAAGTTTTTGCCGGCCAGACATTCGTAGCTGGATTAATGCCCGATGGTTTGTTAAAAGTTAAAGTCATACAGCCCGGATATAAAGATGAAGAGGAACTCTTGGCGTTAGATGGGATGACAAATATTAAAGATGCCAATAACTATGAGGAGTATTTGGCTGTACTCAAAAATGATGGAACTGTACTGGTAGCAGGTTATATTGAATAATGTTATGGATTGGGGCTTGCTAAATGCAGGCCCTTTTCTGTTTACTGATCCGATCATACGTTCGCACAGTACTCCCGAACAATGAATGCTATAATGGAGCCAAGGTTTTACAGTGTTACGGCGTATGAGGATGAAATCAAGAAGCAGCAGGAACAACTGAAAGCGATTCATAAACAGCAGTTCACCAGCATGCTCAAGAACGACGGCTCGACCGTGGACGCGCTGGAGAAGCAGTATAAGGCAACGGAAAAAGAGATATCCGATCTGAAGCACGAGCTGGGCGAGGTGATGGGCGCGAACGTGCACGGCAAGCAGGGCAACCAGCTGTTGGATGGCGAGCGGTGGGGCGGCTATGCGCCGGAGGAGAACGAAAAGCATTCGCCGAACAGGGGGAGCATGTCGCCTACGGGGAACGTTGCGAAGACGGGATTGAACATGAGTAGCGGGAAACCGCAATTCGTGACGAATAATACGGCGGCGCATGTGACGGGGCTGGATGATGGCGCGGATTCTTTCTTCGGATACAAGCCGGAAGACTATGAGGATGAGACAGATGCACTGTTTGGAAAGAGGCCGAAGGATTATGAAGATGAGAAAGGCGTTATTAATTCCGGCGGCGGGTATGCGGATTTTTTCAAGGAGCAGAGGGAGGAAGAAAATTACAAAGATACTAACAATGATAAATTAACTTATAAAAAGCACGATGACAAGCTGGAAGTTGAAACAAAGTCAGAAGAGAAATTAATATCAGCAGAGGATGTTAGACAAAAACTAAATGAAATTAGTAAATCTGATTATGGGTATAGTATTTTTGAAAAAGCAAGCAATGTAATAGCGGGACAGGTAACAAATGGTATATTGGATTATTTGGGTAGTGATTTTGACATTGATTGGGGGAAATATGAAGATTATTATGGGAGACCACTATATCTTGAAATCGGCTACACAATAAAAAACAAGGATAGGGTTTTCATTGGAAACCAAAATAGCTTTTGTGAAAGGGAAGTATTAATATATGATAATAATGGTAATGAGGTCTATCACGATGTTTATTATACTTCTCATATCTCTGATTGAATGAGGAAAGATAATGGAGATCATTTTTATTATTGTCGGATTGGTCACTTCTATTGTATTAATATTTAAGAAGAAAATCGAAGGGGTTACGCTAACTATTTACTGGTTGGCTGAAGCGTTTTATCAACAGAGCTATATGATAGATAGTGATATATATAGTATCTCATTATTATTGTTATCTATTGCATCTATGTGCATATCTATGGTTCTTATAAATAGAAAAATGGGGAAGAGGTGATGCCAAAATGATTACAGCGATAGTAGCAATGTTGATGATTTTTGTAACCCTTATATATATTATAATAAATAAGACAAAGAGAACCATTGGGTTAGTGTTAATTATTGCGCTTCTATCATTGCGCCTATTAAGCTTGATCCTCTTTCAGTGGTTTATTAACAGCCCAATAAACATGGAAACCTATAATTTTATCTCAATATTCAAAACAGGATTGAATTGTTTAATTTATACTATAATTATTGGGTTAAGCATTTATTCGATGAAGCTTAAAACCGAAAATAAGAACTAAGTTTTTTGCTAAGAGTAGAATTTTAGATTTTTAGCATCTATATGTTGCTTGATCGAGGATTTGGTTCGCAAGAAAATTCTTGCGAACCATTATATCTTCTATCGATCATATACTCAAAAAACAAACCGACAATGGTATAATAGAGCCAAGGTTTAACAGCGTCTCGGCCTACAACGATGAGATCAGAAAACAGCAGGAACAACTGAAAGATATTCACAAGAACCAGTTTGCCAGCACAAGAACGATGGCTCTGCCGTAGATGCGCTGGAGAAGCAGTATAAGGCAACGGAAAAAGAGATATCCGATCTGAAGCACGAGCTGGGCGAGGTGATGGGCGCGAACGTGCATGGCAAGCAGGGCAACCAGCTGTTGGATGATGAGCGGTGGAATGGCTATGCACCGGAGGAGGATAACCGTGCGCCGAATATGGGAGGTATATCGCCTGCGGGGAATGCTGTGAAGACGGGATTGAACATGAGTAGCGGGAAACCGCAGTTCGCGGCGAACGATACGCCAGCTCATGTGGCGGGACTGGATGACGGCGCGGATTCCTTCTTCGGATATAAGCCGGAAGATTATGAAGACAAGACAAGCATCAGCAATTCCGGAGGTGGGTATGCGGATTTCTTCCGGGAGCAGAGAGAGGAAGAAGGAAAAGCAGGAACAAATACATATGTTGGAAACAAAACGGATATTACTCATTTTACTTTGGGGGATGAGGCCACCATGTCCATGGATGAAGCAAAAAACGTATTAGCGGATTTAGTGGCTGAAAGGGATACAGTACAAGACGAGGGGAAAAAAAACCAAGCTATAGTCGAGTTCAATATCTTCCCGGAGGAAAAAGAGTCTTATCTTGCTGAAGTTGAGAAAAACAAGAAATATATCGACGGCTTAAACGAGAAAATCGATGCGGTCAATGCTCGATTGGGGAATAAATATGCTGATTATAAAGACAACGCAGGAGGGCTCAATACAAAATATTTTTATAAGTCAACCACCATCAGCGATGCTGAACTGGCTGAAGAGGCGATAGCCAATTCAATTCTAAAAAACAGAAACAGAAATCAATTGAAGGTCATTAGCTGTGGGGTGGATGATGACCTTTCAATAACCGTAGGGGAGGTCGATGAAGAGAACAGAACGCTCGGGTTTGGTGATTTGGAGAAACTTCAAGATACCGTTTTGAGAATCAATGAAAAAGCAGATATGAACATCCCATTTGTTGGGACGCTAATGACTACATTTCAGAGTGTTTTGATGGAAGTTAAAGACTTGGCAAGTTCGGGAATTCAAGGCGTGACTCCTACTGAGTATGTAACTGAGGCGGGGAAGTATATCACTTTTGATGTAAAAGTATATTCAGAAGTAGATGATAAAATATTTACATTCAAATATTTTCGTTATCCGAGTGGTTCGGAGCATCCAAACAGCCATGTGTATGTCATGGATTAAGGAGAATATTATGCTAAGGCGAAAAACAATTATGATTATAATCGTATTAGTCGCGGGTTTACTGGCGATAGGGCTCTATTTCCTTTTGAATCCAAAACAAAAGATAACCACAGTGCCTTTGGAAACAGAAGTGGTATCTGTCGAACAGGCATATGATATTGCATACGGATATGTAAATAAAATCTGTCCGGATCCTAACTTGTATTTTTATGGTACAACTCTATTTGGGAAAGAAAAAATATTATCTGAAGGAGCAAGCGGTTATTTTTTCAATTTTGACGGTATGGATAATAATCATCAAAACATGCTGGCGCTCTGGGTCACTATTGTCCCTGAAGATATGGAAATGACAGTAGTTCAGGAAAGAGACAGTGCGTACTATACCTATACATCATTAATGGAGAAGCCCGAAGAAATTGATATGAAGGCCATTGTGGACAAGGCGTTGATTGGACAGGATATGGGAACTCTTGAACAGATACTGGAGCAGGATCCAGAGACTATAATTTCAATAATGAGGAAACCGTTTATGTACACGGAGAGTTACACATTCCGAAAAATATGGACTGTAAAAATTACAACCTCCGGGTCAGAGAAAACAATCGAAGGTGTTGAGTTAGCAAGTTGAACAGTTTGTAGTTTAATTTGAATAAAGTATTCGGAACCCGGCGGAAAAACTACCGGGTTTATTATTTTCCCCGTAATACGATCGTACGTTCTATACAAACCAAAAACAGAGTGCTATAATGGAGCCAAGGTTTTACAGTGTCGCGGCGTATGAAGACGAGATTAAGAAACAGCAACAAGAACTGAAAGCCATCCATAAGAAGCAATTTGAGAACATGCTCAAAAACGACGGCGCAACCCGTGGACGCGCTGGAGAAGCAGTATCAAGCGACGGAAAAAGAGATATCCGATCTGAAGCACGAGCTGGGCGAGGTGATGGGCGCGAACGTGCGCGGGAAAAATGGCAATCAACTCCTGGACGACGAAAAGTGGGGCAGCTATGCACCTGAGGAGGAGCATCGCACGCCGAATATGGGAGGTATATCGCCTGCGGGGAATGCTGTGAAGCCGGGATTGAACATGAGTAGCGGAAAGCCTCAGTTTTCGGTAAGCGATACACCGGCTCATGTGACGGGGCTTAATAATGGCGCGGATTCCTTCTTTGGATATAGGCCGGAAGACTATAAGGAGCCTTCTGATGCGCTGTTTGGGAAGAGGCCGGAGGATTATGAAGACGCGAAAGGCGTTACTAATTCCGGCGGCGGATATGCGGACTTCTTTCGGGAGCAGCGGGAGAAGGATGAAAAAATTAAACTGGTCGGACAAATAGGGGATATATCGAATGTTGTGGGTAATGTCCCATATAAAGGTTTGCTTGAGGATATTGCACAAATAAGTGACTTATCTCAGGTAGATGATGCACAGATTATTGATGTGAAGAGCGGAGACGGTAGAAATGATGTTTTAGAAATTTATTTGAATGAGGTTTTAGCATTTGAAGATAAGGCCGATACATTAATGGGATATTATGGAGCTGCAAAGAGCATTGTGGACATGGTGGCGGGCTTGCTTAATATGGGATCAAAAGCAGTGGATGTTTTGACAACCGTAAAAGAGGTAATGGAAGAATCAGGTCAATTCTCCCCTGAAGATTATCAAAAATTAAGCGCACAGATTATTACTGAGGGCAGATACTTTAAAATTGATATGACTGATACAGTATTGAGACCATTTGGAGGGAGCGATACATATTATTATACTGTAATGGTTGAATTAGACGATTCTAATAATCTTAAGCAGCCCTATCATACTTATGTTTATACTCGAAATATGAATACGCCCCCAGCGCTGGGCAGTTATATGAATCCCAAACAACCATTACCTATGTGGTACAATTACTATTATGAATATAATCAACAAAAAAATAATTAATACTGGAGATATGGAATGCTTATCTGGTTATCCGTTGCTGGATTAATAGTATCAATTTATAGCATTTTTAAAAAAATAAAAGGTGCTATAATTATCGGTTTGGTTTGGTTGTTAACCATTCTATCTATTCTGTTAACAATATATAGACTGGATTGGATCGTATTTTGCATAAATCTCATTAGTTCAGTATTGCTTCTTTATTGGATATGGATAATCAATAAAGATAAGAAAGAAAGGACAGGAAAATGAATATTCCTTCTATTTTGTTTACATGCATTACAAGTTTTGTTTTAATGTTTTTCCTTATAAAAAGAAAACAAAAGATTTTAATTTTTTGGTTATCTGTCGCTTATATTTTAGTCGGTCTTGCAGTAGGAGTGCTTGATCAAATATTTAAGATGCAGATTCTTAATAAAGTGAGTGTAGAAGAAATATTTCTAATGCAGGATGTATCAATTATTGTTAGTTTAATACAGGTAGCCTTTCTTTTGGGTATAACAATTTATGTTCTCGTTAATGGGATTAACTCTAAAAAAAATTGTGACATAAACAAAAATGAGACAAAATAGAAAAGTTTAGATGCAAGCCCGGGTTCATGATATAAGATGAATCCGGGCTCTTTTTTTCAGCAAAACAAGATCGTATGTTCTATACAAACAAACCAGACAATGGTATAATGGAGCCAAGGTTTAACAGCGTCTCGGCATATGAGGATGAGATTAAGAAGCAGCATGAACGGCTGAAGGCTATTCATAAGCAGCAATTCACCAGCATGCTCAAAAACGATGGCTCTGCCGTAGATGCGCTGGAGAAGCAGTATAAAGCGACGGAGAAATCCATTGCCGATCTAAAAGATGAGCTGGGCGAAGTGATGGGCGCGAACGTGCGCGGCAAGCGGGGGAACCAGTTGCTGG
>JAEWWC010000203.1 GCA_023396555.1 Bacillota bacterium | reverse complement strand
GATGGCTGAAAACACATATACCACCATCGATGAATACATTGCGCTGTTCCCCGCGGACGTACATGACAGGCTTCAGGCAATGCGCAGCGCAATCCGTGAGGCCGCGCCCGATGCTGCGGAGAAGATCAGCTACCAGATGCCCACGTTCCACCAGCAGGGCAATGTGGTGCACTTCGCAGCGTTCAAGAACCACATCGGCTTCTTTCCCGGCGCCAGCGGTGTGGCGGCCTTTGCAGACAGGCTGACAGCTTACAAGACTTCCAAAGGAACGATACAGTTCCCCAACGGACAGCCTCTGCCGCTGGAGCTGGTGAAGGAGATCACACTGTGGCGTGTGGAAGAGAACCGGCAAATCGCCGAAACCCGGAAACGAAAGAAATAACAGGTGAGTGTTATATGAGACCAAAGGAAGTGCTTCTGAAATTCGTTGATGCGTTCAACGCCGCTGATGCGGATGCGCTGGCGGAGCTATACGACGACAACGCGGTCAACCATCAGGTGGCCGAAACACCGGTGTACGGCAAATCTGCCATCAGGGCGAAATTCGAGGCGGAATTCGCGTGCGCCAAAATGGTGTGCATCGTGGAGAACCTGTTCGAGGACGGTCAGTGGGCCATCATGGAATGGCGCGACCCGCTGGGCCTGCGCGGCTGCGGCTTCTTTCAGGTGGTGAATGACAAGATCGTATTCCAGCGAGGCTATTGGGACAAGCTGTCGTTTTTAAGGCAACATAATCTGCCGATAGAATAAGCCGTATAGCACATTGTTTGTTGTTTGAACTTCGCTTAATCTAAGCATATTCAGCTTTACACCGAAGTTCATAGAAAAATCGTACAAGCTCGTTTGCATCCTTCATATTCGCTGATAGTTTCAGCAATGTCCTCTTTCCCACTCAACGATCGAGTAACGCCAACACAAATACAATTTCATTGTAATGACTCAGTGATTCATGAATCGGATTGCTGAGAAGAAAATCAACAGCAGTAAAAAAAGGCCTCGGTGCTGTAGATTCTTTCTCCTGTTTCGGAACATTCACGGGTCCAGTATTCAAAGGGATAACAGGCTTTATTATTGCTTTGATCACTGACTCGGATGTATGAGGGGCTAGCCCACTTACTGTCAAACTTGGGGGCAGAACAATCCAGCACCTCAATGTTATCGACCGTGATACCCGCTCGGCCCAATCCATCGTGGGCTTTCCGGTACATGGTACAGAAGTACTTGACCCGGTCTTTCAAGGACTCGCATAAAAAACTCTCAAGCTTCTTCTTGGTTGCACTCCACATAGATATAATTCCCTTTTCCCAGTGCTTTACGCGTTAAGCTTCTCCAGCGCCGCGTTCTTCTTGCGCCAATACGGCGTGGCCACGGGACCCTCTGACCGCGGTCTGAATGCATCGACCATCGCCTGCTCTTCCGCGGCCGCGCGAACGGCCAGCGCCCGCAGCTGCTCACTGTCTGCGCCTTGCGCTATCAACTCCCGTTCCGCCGCCAGCCAGTCCGCTTCCAGCGCGTCGCGATTTGCTCGCAGCGCAGACACATCCACCTGACCGGACAGGACACCGCGATGCACTTCTTCGCGCTCCAGCCAATACCTTTTGGCGTCAGCCTCGTTCGCGAACACCGGTGCGCCCGAATCCACGCCGAAGAACACCGGCTTGAACGCGGATATGCACGGCGTGGACGCGCCCGTTATCCACAGCGTCATGGGTTTGCCGCGCCGCAGCTGCACAACGAGGCTGCCCGTGGTGTGGTCGCCGATTACGCCACCCGCGTGCATGCATACACTGCGCACGCTGCCCTTGGAGAACAGGGTCTTCTCGTCGCGCGGGTCATGCGCGCGCAGAGCTTCCATCATATCCGCCACGTTTTTGGGCTCGTTGGAACAGGACGAACCCAGCCGCAGCTTCGAGCCGGAGAAGTGCGTGAACACCGGCTCCGCCAGCCGTTTCGCGAAGTTGAAACCTGCCTCCACTCCGCTGCGCATTGTGTGTTCCGGGCCGATGGTCAGCCGGTTGGATATCGCACGGAAGCCGTCCACCGGCACCGCCGCCCACCGACTTCCGGAGGTTTCCAGCACATACGCCTCGTCCGGGTCCGCGATGAGGAAGCTGTTGTCGTAGCGAAAGTCGTGGTCGAAGCCGCAGTTGCCGCCCTGTCCGTACCGCTCCAACAGTTCGGTCATTAGCTCCAACGCTGCTTTCGCTGTCACGCAGCGCTCCAGCGCCAAACGCAGCAGGTCCATGCCCAGCAGCGCGTCCGGCCCGTGTTTGGCGCGCGTGAACACCGCCTCATTGCCGATAGCCACCCCCGCCTCGTTGGCGCCCATCTCCGCGCCCCATATCCACGACGGCTTGCACAGCACCACCTCCAGCGTGTGCGCCGCCTGCGGTATCGTGATGTACGTCAGCTTCACCGTGCTGCCCGCGGGATGGTCCGCCGCCGGTACGCGTACCACCAGATGCGGCTCATTGGGGCTCCTGTCGCTGTTCTTGGCAAACAGCATGTCACCGCCCGTATAAATGGGCGTCGCGCACATCGTATCACACATGGAAGGCACCTCCTGAAAAATCCTCTTGAATGCTAATAAGACCTTGGAGGCTCCGCCTCCAAACTACCGCCCAAGGGACGCGCCCCTTGGGAATCCCACTAATAATCATAATAGAAATTAAGAATTAGAAGGCACCTCACCACAATATCGCAAACACCGACGCGCCCACCACCGTCAGCAGGCCGGCGACGACAATTGCAAGGCTGCTCATCGCGCCCTGCACCTCACCGATTTCCAGCGCTTTGGCCGTACCCAGCGCGTGTGCGGACGTGCCGATCGCCAGCCCTTGCGCCACCGGATCCTTGATGCAGATCAGGCGGCAGAACCCCTGTGACGCTACGTTGCCCAGCAGCCCCGTCAGCACAATGGACGCCACGGTAATAGCCGGAATGCCGCCCAGCTCCTGCGACACGCCGATGCCGATGGCCGTGGTGATGGACTTGGGCAGCAGCGTCACATACTGCTCGTGCGTCACGCCGAACAGCACGGACAGGCCAAGCACGCCGCCCAGGCTGGCGAGCGTTCCCGCTAGTATGCCGAATATCACAGCCTTTTTGTATCTCTTTAGCAGGTGCAGCTGCTTGTACAGCGGAATCGCGAGGCATACCGTCGCCGGCGTCAACAGATAGGAAATGTACTGCCCACCCGCGTTAAAGCTCTCGTAGTCGATATCAAACAGCAGCAGCACGGCGATGATCACAATAACTGCCACAAGCAGTGGATTGACTATGCTCCATTTAAGTTTCTTCTTCAGCCACACGCCCAGCGCATAACTGCCAAGGCTCAGCACGATACCAAAGTATATTGAATTGACAAAGGCGTCCTTCATTCGCCGTCACGCTTACCCTTTTTCATCGCTAGCTGCGCCGTCCACCCCGTAACCCCCATCACGATGAACGTCGTAACAACGGTGGTCACGAGGAACGGCACCAGCATGGCCTGCAGTTGTCCCCACGTCACGATAAGCCCCACCGCCGCCGGTATGAAAAGTACCGGCATGATATCCAGCAGAAAATTGCCCGCGCCCTCCACCTGCTCCAGCTTGATCACTCGCAGCTTCAGGCACGCCAGCATGATGACAAGGCCGTATATGCTGGCCGGCACCGGCAGCGGAATGAGCAGATGCAGCAGCTCGCCCACGAGCGTCACCAGCATAATCACCGCCGCCTGAAACAGATACTTCATGGTACACCCCTCAAGTTGATAGGGCTATTATACCACCACCATTCCCTAAAGACAGCCTTGTATTTTCAGCAACGTGGCATCTTCGGGTAGCAGGCGCACGGCGAAGCATTGTATTCATCTGGCAGCGGCAGTATAATGGCAGTGGGTAAAAGCCTAATTCATCCAAGGAAGCAACCATGAAACAAGATCCCTCCGCAAGAGGCCCGTTGCGCCAGTTCATCTCATACTATCGCCCCCACCGGAAGCTGTTCGCGCTGGACATGGTCTGTGCGCTACTCATCGCCGCCGTTGACCTGTCGTTCCCCATCGTATCGCGTTACGCGATGACCAATCTGCTGCCGGGCAAGCTGTTCGGCCCATTCTTCATGCTGATGGGTGCGCTGGTGGCGGCCTATCTGCTGCGGGGCGTATTCGAATACGTTGTGACCTATTGGGGGCACACGCTGGGCGTACGCATGGAGGCGGACATGCGGCGTGATCTGTTTACGCATATGCAGCGGCTCTCGTTCCGCTTTTACGATAAGCACCGCACCGGGCAGTTGATGTCCCGCGTCACCAACGACCTGTTCGAGATGACGGAGCTGGCGCACCATGGCCCGGAGGATCTGTTCATATCGCTGATCACCATACTCGGCGCATTCGCCGTGATGCTGACGATCAGCTGGTCGCTGGCGCTGGTCTTAATCGTGCTGGTGCCGGTGGGTGTGCTGTTTGTGCTGCTGCTGCGCCGCCGCATGATGAAGGCTTCGAAGAAGCTCAAAGAGCGCACCGCGGGCATCAACGCGGGGCTGGAGTCCAGCATATCGGGCGCGCGGGTCGCCAAGGCGTTCACCAACGAGGACTACGAGATCGACAAGTTCGCCGAGAACAACGAGCGCTTCAAACACTCCAAGAGCGACTTCTACAAGTCCATGGGTATATTCCTCTCCGGCATGGGCACGTTCACCAACCTGTTCTCCGTCGCGGTGATCGCCGTGGGCGGTTACCTCATCATGGCGGAGCGCTTCGATTACATCGGTCTCGTCACGTTCACGCTGTACGTGGGCGTGTTCCTGCAGCCCATACGGCGCCTGACATCGTTCATGGAGGCGTTCACCAGTGGCGCAGCGGGCTTCTCACGCTTCCGCGAACTGCTGGCCGAGCAGCCGGAGATCGCCGACGCACCGGACGCGCAGGAGCTGAAGGACATGAAGGGTCACATCGCGTTCGAGAACGTCAGTTTCTCCTATAACGACCATACGCGGGTCTTAAAAGATCTGAGCCTGACGATAGATGCCGGAAAGACGCTGGCGCTGGTGGGGCCGTCGGGCGGCGGCAAGACCACGCTGTGCCAGCTGATCCCCCGCTTCTACGAGGCGGACAGCGGCAGCATCACGATAGACGGGCACGACATCCGCGACGTGACGCTGCTATCACTGCGGCGCAACATCGGTATCGTGTCGCAGGACGTGTTCCTGTTTGCGGGCAGCGTGCGTGAGAACATCCGATACGGACGCATCGATGCGACGGATGACGAGATCATCCAAGCGGCGAGGAAAGCCGAGATACACGACACCATCATGGAGATGGAAAACGGCTACGATACCGAGGTGGGTGAGCGCGGCGTACGCCTGTCGGGCGGACAGAAGCAGCGCATCTCCATCGCGCGAATATTCCTCAAGAACCCGCCGATACTCATACTCGATGAAGCGACTTCCGCGCTGGACACCGTTACGGAAGCGCGCATACAGCAGAGCTTTGAGGAACTGGCCAAGGGCCGCACCACGCTGGTCATCGCGCACCGGCTGTCCACGGTCAAGAATGCCGACGAAATCATGGTGATCGACGAGGACGGCGTTTCCGAGCGCGGCACACACGAAGAACTGCTGGGCAAGGACGGCGCTTACGCGGCGCTGTACAGGAGTCAGTTCAGGGAGTGACACCCCCTGAGCCTTCCCCGTCAACCATGTATTCCTACACATCCCATAATATACTTTGCCATTTATGCGAACAGCCTGTCCGTCCTGTGCGTTAATAAAGGTAAATTCATTTTTCTAGGAGGCGTGCATGGCAAAGTTTAGTATCATCTCTAGGGAAGACCCCCGTAATATCAAGAACCCTTCGGACGTCACAATCCCGGCCGATACCAGCTTCACCGGCGATATCGATACCAAAGCCGGCATCCGCATCAACGGAAGAATCAAAGGTGATGTCACCGCCCTGGGAGATGTCGTCATCGGTTCATACGGTAGCATTGACGGTAGTCTCACCGGCAGCGCCGTCAGTATTTCCGGCATCGTCACAGGCGACGTCGAGGCAACCGGCGTGCTGCATATGTTTGCGGGCAGCCGCATAGACGGCGATATTCAGGCGCTGGGCATCGTCATCGAGGAAGGTGCGCATTTCAAAGGGAAATGCACCATTGCCGACACCGGCAGCGCCACGGTTCAGAGCAATACAAAATCCGTCCCGTGTGAGGCGGAAAAAGAGCAGTCCAACAAAACAAAAACTGACGGCTGATGTCTTTGGATAATTGATAACGATTTTGCGCCGGTACGTTTCCAACGCACCCCTATACCGGCGCATTTTTTTATTTAAATGAAGCTGATCATGTTTCAAACAAATTTGCAGCGCTGCGCATGTTTGCCACGATGCCCACGCCGAACGGGCAGCGTTTCTCACATACGCCGCAGGCGATGCATGACGACGCCTTGACGTCCAGCGCCGCATAGGCCTCCCGCAGTGCTGCCGTCATCGCGATATTGGCCTCGTCCAGCAGCCGCGTTACCCCGGCAACGTTGATGTGTTTCGGGCAGGGCAGGCAGTGGTTGCAGTAGAGGCAGCTCTTCTCCACCTTGCTCATATGCGCGTATATGCCAGAGTAGTCGCGCTCCGCAACCGACGCATTGCAATAGGCCACAGCGCGCTCGATCTCCGCCACCGACCGCGCACCGATGAGCACGCTGCTTACCGCCGGACGGCTCAGCGCGTAATGGATACACTGATCCACCGTCATAGGCACCTTGAAGGGCGAGCTTTCGGCGCGCAGCAACCGCCCCGCGCCCAGCGCCTTCATCACGGTGATGCCCAC
>JAEWWC010000264.1 GCA_023396555.1 Bacillota bacterium | reverse complement strand
GCTTCGGCGTCAATATCGGCCTCGACGGATTCCTCGGGCTGCGGCAGCACGGTGTTCGGCTTTTGGCCATTGAACTGGCGGTTGACGGTGGACGCGCAGCGCCGTCCGAACACAAGGCACTCCAGCGTGGAATTGCTGGCCAGCCGGTTCGCGCCGTGCACACCGGTGCATGCCGTTTCGCCGCAGCACAGCAGGCCGGACACGCCCGTCTGTCCGTCAAGGTCGGTCTTCACGCCGCCCATCATGTAATGCTGCACCGGACCGACGGGTATGTCGTCCTTCGTGATGTCGATACCGTGCTCCAGACAGGTGCTGTATATCGTGGGGAAACGGCGCTTTAAGAACTCGGCCGGCTGATGCGTGATGTTGAGGCGCACGTAGGGCAGAGACTGGTGCTGTATTTCGCGGTAGTTTTCGTGCGCGACGATGTCCCGCGGGGCCAGCTCGGCCAGCTGATGCCGCCCCGGCATGTAACGCTCCCCCGCCTCGTTAAGAAGTATGCCGCCCTCACCGCGCACCGCCTCGGATATCAGGAAGCACTGCTTGTTGCGGTTTTCGGGGGTGTAGAGGCCGGTGGGATGGAACTGAATGAATTCCATATCCTTGAGCTGTGCGCCCGAACGCTGGGCGATGGCAAAGCCGTCCGCCGTGGCCACTGTGGGGTTGGTGGTGTAACGGTATATCTGCCCGAGGCCGCCCGACGCGATGATGACGAAGCGCGTGCGGTACATGTGCCAGCGGTTGTTCTCAAACACTGTCAGCCCGGTCACCTGGTTGTCCTGTGTGATGACGTCGGCCACGAACGCATTCTCGTATATTTTGACGCTCTTTTTATTTCTGATCGTTTTTTTGAGGGCGCGCACCATCTCAAGGCCCGTTGCGTCCCCGCCCGCGTGCAGTATGCGGTTCATGCCGTGGCCGCCCTCACGCGTGGTCAGCAGATGGCCGTTGCTGTCGAGGTCGAAACGCGTGCCCAGTGCCTGCATCACACTGATTTCATTGGGGCCTTCCTCGACGATCAGCCGGACAGCGGCTTCGTCGCAAAGGCCCGCACCGGCGTTCAGCGTGTCGGCGTAGTGGTAGATAAAATGGTCGTCCTTCTCGGTGACGGCGGCGATACCGCCCTGTGCGAGCGAGGACGAGCTTATGTCGATGCGCTCCTTGGTGAACAGCGCGCATTTCAACGCCGGGTCCAGATGGTAAGCCGCGTACAGGCCGGCCAGACCGCTGCCGATGATCGCAACGTCGATATCGTGGGTGAGTACATCTTCGCTGCTTAAATCAAACACATATCTTCTCAAAGTATAAGACCCCTTCCAAGGGCGTGACGCTTATGCCATTTCCAGCATGCGGTCCAGGCTGTAACGCGCTTTGTTCATGACCTCTTCGTCGAGCACGATCTCGTGCTGCTCGTGCAGCAGCGCCTCGTAAACGTCGCTCATGCGCGTTTTTTTCATGTTGGTGCAGAACAGCTTCTGTGTGAGCAGATAGAACTCCTTGTCCGGGTTCTGCTTCTGCAGTATGTGCAGTATGCCCATCTCGGTGCCGATCAGGAATTTTTTTTCGGGAGATTTGGCGGCAAAGTCGATGATCTGCGCGGTGCTACCCACAAAATCGGCGCGGCTGGTCACGGCCTCGGGGCATTCGGGATGCACCAGCAGCGGCGCGTCCGGCACGGCGGCCTTCGCTTTGTCCGCATCGTCCACACTCACCTGGTGGTGCACGATGCAGTAGCCGGAAAATGGGATGATCTCCTTCTCCGGCACCTGCGCCGCCACGTAGCGGGCGAGGTTCTGGTCCGGCACGAACACGATCTGCTTCTGGGGCAGGCTGCGGACGATCTTGACGGCGTTGGAGGACGTGACGCACACGTCGCATTCCGCCTTCACATCATATGTTGAGTTAACGTAGCACACCACCGCGGCCTCCGGATATTGCTCGCGCAGCCTGCGGATGTCCACCGGCATCACCATCTCGGCCATCGGGCAGCCGGCGTTGGCAGCGGGCAACAGCACCTTTTTATCCGGCGACAGTATCTTGGCGCTTTCGGCCATGAACCGGACGCCGCAGAACACGATCATGTCCGCAGCGGTCTCCTTCGCCTGCTTGCTAAGCGCGAAGGAATCCCCCACCATGTCGGCGATGTCGATGATGTCGCCCGTCTGGTAGTAGTGCGCGAGTATCACGGCATTCTTTTCTTTTTTAAGTCTTTCAATCTCTTTTTGCATGTTGCTTTCTTCCGGCCTGCATTTTGCCTGCCGTTTATGTCCTTTTTTGGATAACAACCATTTTATCATGCGGCTGTCAAAATGCAAATTGAATTTTGGATGCAATGGCGGCGTTTGAAATCGTGCAAAACAAAAGCCGGCGGACTGCCGGCCCAGACTGCTGACAAAGGTCTAAGACCTTGGAGGCTCTGCCTCCAAGCCTCCGCTTAAGGGATCTAATCCCTTAAGAATCCCACTAAAAATGCCATGTCCATGGCATTTTTATATATGTATTATTCTATTCTCTTTCAAGAGAAGGGCGAGGGTCCAGAAAGTGCCCCCTGATATGTTTGTCATCAAGCTGAGCCGGCGAACTGCCGGCTTTTGCGTTTGATTTGTTCTGTTCTATGATCTACGCCTCCGTTTTCGCCGGTGGCTTCAGGCGCGTGTCCGGCGTTTTGACCTTGATGAGCAGCAGCCCGCCCGCAATGAACAGCGGAATGACGGCGAGCACTGAGAAGCGGACGTTGTCCGTCAGCAGCGCGACGAGCGACATCAGCAGCGGCCCGAGTATGGACGCGAACTTTTCAAATATGCCGAAGAAGCCGAAGAACTCGCCCGACTGTTCCTTGGGTATCATGTGGGCGAACAGCGAGCGGGACATGGCCTGTATGCCGCCCTGCACGGTCCCCACCAAAGCGGCCAGCACGAGGAAGTTCCAGTCCGCGAACATGAACGTGCCCAAGATGGCGATAATGGTGTAGGCGACGATACAGATGTAGATGGTGTTCTTCGCGCCTTTTTTCTGGCCGATCCAGCCGAACACGAAGGACATCGGCCACGCGACGATCTGTGTGATCAGAAGGCCAAGCGCCATTACCATCGTCATGTCCAGCATGCCGCCCGTGAGGTCCGCCAGATGGTTGGTAAGGCCGAGCTTGGGATCGCTCGCGAATACGGTGGCCATGCGGATGATGGTGCCCACGCCGTCGATGTAGAGGAAGAACGCGATGAGGAATTTGAACAGCTCCTTGTGCTGGCGGATGTGCCCTAGCGTGACGGCCAGCTGGTGGAAGCCCTCCTTGATGGCCGCGCCCGCCTTGCGTTTGGGCGCTTCGTTCAGTACAGGCTCGTGGATGTGTTTGAACATGGGCAGCGAGAAAAGTATCCACCAGATGGACACCGATACGAAGGACAGCCGGATGCCGAGGTGGCCGGGGTCTCCCTCGCCGAATATGCTGCCGGGGTTCATGATCATCACCATGTTGACGACGAGCAGTATGCCGCCGCCGATGTAGCCCCACGCGTAGCCCGCGGCGGACACCTTGTCCATGCGGTCTCGCGAGACGATATGGGGCAAAAAGGCGTCGTAGAACACCAGAGAGCCGGTAAAGCCGATGTTGGCGATGATGAAGACGACGCTCAAAAACAGCGTGTCGCCCGGGCCGGGGAAGAAAAAGAACGCGGTGGCGATGCAGCCGACGGCCATGAAGAATGCCCAGAATTTCTTTTTGGCATTGGCGCTGTCCGAGATAGCTCCAAGTATCGGCGAGCCGACGGCGACGATGAGCATCGCGATGGTGGTGATGATGCCCCAAACGGCAGTGGCGCTGCTGCCACCCTTATATATCACCTGTGAGAAATAAGTCGGAAGAACGGCGGCGAGTATGGTGGTCGCAAACGCGGAGTTTCCGAAATCGTATAAGCACCAGGCCCTGATCTGTTTTTTGTCGTTCAAGGTTATTTAAACCTCGCTTTCGAAGTGATGATTCTTATGAAATGCATGCAATTATTAGAATTCGCGCTGTGCGCTAAAAAACCTCTTGCATTGCTGTGTAAAAAGTGTGTTAATATGATATAAATCATCAGAAACGCGGCTGAACTGCGGATTTGTTCATATTTTTGTAATTGCCACGAAAGAATAATTTGATATATTATTATTTACTGATATAAGTATCGGGTATTATGCATTGTTTATTGGGGAGTGAACGGGAATGTATGAAGTAAAAGTGCTGAAAAAGAAGGGCAGGCATTTAAAAAAGTTCATCAATCTTGAGTTCAAGCTCTACAAGGATGATCAGGACTGGGTGCCGCCGCTTAAAGGCGATACCAAGAAGATGCTCAAGGGCAAGGGAAACCCGCTGTTTGAAAACGGCGACCAGGCTTTCTTTATGGTTTACAAGGGTAAAAAGCCAGTGGGGCGCGTGCTGGTGGGCATTGACGAGGAGCTGAACCGCGTGCGCGGCTTCAAGCAGGGTTTCTTCTCGATGTTTGAGTGCATCGACGATGAGGATGCCTGCAAGGCGCTGCTGGACGCGTCGGCCCACTGGCTGCTGGATAAGGGCATGGAGCGGATGATCGGACCGCTTTCTCCGTCCAACGGCGACGACCGCAAGGGCTTTGTGGTGATGGGCGAAGGGCAGCCGGTGCTGCTGAACGCGCACACCAAGCGCTATTACCCCGACCTTGTGGAAAAATATGGATTTATAAAGAACGACGACCATTACGCGTATCTGTTCAACCCGAACGATTTTGACATCGAGCGGCATCGGGCTGTGATTGAATTTGTCAAGAAAAAGGGCGGCTTCCGCGTGGAGAAGCTCAATGTGAAGGACATTGAGAATGAGGCGCGCGACATACACCGCATACTGGAAAACAGCGTGCCCGAGGAGTGGGACTATCTGGTGACGCCGTCTCTGGATGCGGTAATCGACGAGTTCAAGAACCTGCTGCAGTTCTATGACGGGCATTACTGCTACATCGCGCGCAAGGGCGACATTCCCATCGGCTTCATGGTGGCGCTGCCCGATTACAACCAGGTGCTGAAGCGCATGAAGGGCAAGATACTGCCGCTGGGCTGGGCCAAATACCTGATATACAAGCGCAGGATCAACGGCGCTCGTGCGCTGATACAGATGGTGGACCGGAACTACCACAACATGGGCGTGAACAACGCAATGTATTTTGAAGCCTATAAAGACTGGCAGGCGACTAAGCTCAAATTCATTGAAGCGTCCTGCATCGATGAAACCAATGTGCAGTCGCGCCTCAGCGTGGAAAAAGCGGGGGGCAAGCATTACCGCACCTACCGCACCTACAAGCTGGATTTGAATAAGAAGGATGCTGATAAATAATTGGAGGCGTTGCCCCCAAGCTGCTGTCCTCTGGGGCACGCGAAGGGAAACACGTTCCGTTGGTGGTCGCTACGGAAAATGCTGTTTGGCATTTTCCTTTTTTATTGTTTCAATAAAGCTGTCTGAATACCCGTGATCACAATTGACATTAGGCTGGTGAGCAGAGTTTTATCCACATA
>JAEWWC010000125.1 GCA_023396555.1 Bacillota bacterium | reverse complement strand
GGCCTGTTCTTCCGCAGTCGAGTGACCGAGTGCATCGCCCGCAACGAAGGCCGCAGCGGCAAAGCGAAGGTGCCGGCGGCGGCCATCGCGGCCACGTCGAACCGGTTGGAGCTGCCGCACCTGTCCGAGGGCTTCGACGAACTGTATTATGTATCCATGACGGACGACGGTTTTACAATGGAAAGGTGGGACGAGGATTAAAACTTTGACGCAAGCCGGACAGAACGTACTATAAAAGAACAGTGGATGAAACCGTCTGTCCTGTATGATGCCGTTTAGATGTTTATAAGCCCCGTCAGAATGTGACGACCTTTTCCGCCCACTCAACCATGCCGAGGCAATCCAGCATTGTCGATATCGGGCAGGCGTCCGTCCCCTCCAGCTTGCGGGATATGAGGCACGTACCGCAGGCCATGATCTCGCCGCCCGCCTCCGTGAACGCCTTGAGCTGTTCGTCCACGTTGAACTGCTCGTGCGTCAGCCCTTCGCATTCCACCGCTTCCCCCATCAGAAACAGCTTCACGTCATGCCCCTGTTTGCGTGCGGTCACGGCAAAGCGGAACGTGTTCCATGCTTTTCGTATGCCTTTGTCTCCAGTATGATGCCAAGCTTCATGATATGCCCCCACTCTCCTTCTACTTTTACATTAGTGAGTGTAATCAATTATTCTGATTGAGTCCCCCAGTTTCTTTCTGATCGCGTTCTTCATCTGCTCAGCATGCGGACAGGCAAAGCCAATAGGGTTGCCTTTGGTAATACAAGACGCTAAAACAATGGTATCCGCACCCCGTTTGACCATCTCTTCAGCGCGGGTGATTGCCTTTTTACCAGGACAACCCCCGCATGTATTGACACCGATAACTTCAATATCTTCAGAAACCCCTTCAAATGCCAGCTTTTTAATGTTCATGACTTTAAAACAAGTTGTCGCCGGACACATATCCTCTGTTTGCATACATCTGATTAAACCTGTTTTCATATTGTTTCCCCTGTTGTTGAAAATATTTAACTGAATTGCATTGAATTATAGCACCCGTATGGTATACTGGTCAATAGATTAATTGATTGGTTGAATGGAGAAAGACAGTGGAACAGTTATCACGTGAATTTAAAGACCAAACCTATGCGCAGCTTGCCAAGATCGGCAAGGCAATCTCAAGCCCAAAACGACTCGAAATTCTTGATATACTTGCTCAAGGTGCGAAGACTGTTGATACAATAGCAAAGGAAACGCAAATGAGCGTGGCCAATACATCGCAGCACCTGCAAACCCTGCTGGAATCCAGATTGGTTGAGTATTCAAAGCAGGGCCTTTATTCGTATTATAGATTGGCAGATAAAACCGTAGCCAATTTCATTTTATCTCTGCAACTTCTGGCGGAAGCACGTATAGCTGAAATACAGCGTATCCGTAATGATTTGTATTCCAATAAAGATAATCTGGAAAAGATCAAAATGGATCAGTTAGTCCCACGTATGAAGAATGGGAGTGTTACCTTAATCGATGTAAGACCCAAGGATGAATATGAGATCCTTCATATCCCCGGCGCCAATTCTATCCCTATTGAAGAGTTGGAAAAGCACTTATCGGCGCTGCCCCCGAATCAGGAAATCGTGGCTTATTGCCGTGGTAAATACTGCCTGCTGTCTGTGGAGGCCGTAGAACTGTTAAGAGCCCATGGATTTAACGCCTATCGTCTCGAAGAAAGCGTTCAGGAGTGGTATGCAATGGCCGGTGAATAAAAAAGCCGGGCGTGCTGCGTTGCCCGGCCGCGAAAACTTTGGCCTACATATCCTTCGCGTTTTCGTAAATCCGCGCGATCTCTGGTTTCCCCGTGAAACGGCTCACCAGCAGCGCGATGATCGTGATGCCGATGAGGCTCAATCCCAGCCGCGTGAACGTGAACAGCGGCCCCATCGACGACAGCTCGAACAGCACCATCGGCACCTTGGTGGTGGACCATGCGCCGATGAACAACATCACGTTCATGAACTTCGCGCCCTTCTTCATGAACACCACTGCCACCGGAAACGCCGCGTACAGCGGACCCGCCGCCGCGGACCCGAGAAATATCGCGAGCAGTGCGCCCTTAAGCCCTGAACCGTCGCCCATGAAGCGCACCATCGTCTCCCGCGGCACCCACACGTCCAGCAGGCCCAGCATCACGAATATCGGCGGCAGCACCAGCAGCATCTCCTTAAAACCGCCCAGCGTACGCCCCGTCGCGGGCAGCCCCGTTTCCGGCCAGAATATCGCCAGTGCCGCCAGAAGCAGCGCCGCCACAATCGCAAACGCGTACCGCCGCAAAAAGCTCTTTTTGGGCTTGCCCATACCGCCCGGCTTCATTCCCTGCGGCTTGACGTTCTCCTCCGGTTTCGATGCACCGTTTGGCGCTGTCGGACCCGCGCCTCCCGTTTCCGCAACGACTGCAGATTCCTTCATCTGCTTTTCCTGCTCCGTCATATCTCCCCCATCACCTTCCCGATCACGAACGCCACCGCAAACGCAAACACAAATGCGAAAGCATTCCGAAGCAGCGCAACCTTTTTGCCGAATACCTTGAACTCCATCGGCAGCGTCACCATGCCCACCATCATAAGTGAGCTGACGAACGCTCCGATCTGCATATAACCCGCGCCGCCCGCCAGCAGGAGCGCCGCGGTGGGAAACGCCACAAAGCCGGGCATCAGCGTGACCGCGCCGATCACCGCTGCCAGCGCAACTCCCAGCCAGCCGGACTCCGCACCGATGATATGGCTGATGGTCTCAGGGTCCAGCAGCGTCAGCGACACGCCGATGATTACCATGATGCTGATGAACTGCGGCAGTATGTTTTCAAACGCTTTCCAAGCCTTGATGAACGCCTGCTTCGTCTTCTGGCGGCTTTTAACCAGCGACAAGAGAGTAAGAATGAGCGCCGCAGAATAAAATACAATCGTGTCAATCCCAATATTCATGCAGGTTCTCCGCTTCTTTCCGCACCGCTACACCTGATTCCTGCGGCTGCACCGCCGCTGCACTTCGGCTTTTCGTTTCCGATTCATCCGGCAATGTTGGTTTTTGCGCCACAGGGTCTTCATTGACGTCGCGCCGGTGATGCCCCCCGTGTCCTATGCCGCTGTGCCGGCTCCGTGCGATAAGCTCCTCCTCATTGACTCCCGCCGACAGCTTACGCCCGAGCTGCGCGTAAGCGTCCAGCACACGCGTGATGCGCTCCCGCCTTTTTTGCAGCACCGCCGCCCATTCGTCCAGCGCCGCGCGACCCGCATCCGTCACAGCATATTCGCGCCGCTGCGGGCCCGGCCCGCCCGCCGCCCAGCCCGAGGTCACCCAGCCCGCCTCCTCCATGCCGCGCAGCGTGCGGTACAAAGTAGATACGCTGATCTCACTGTCGTCGAAACCGAACTCGCGCAGGCGTTCGCCCAGTGCGTAACCGTGGCAATGCTCGCAATCAGGCCCGCACAGCATCACCAGCAGGCATACCTCGATGATGCGCTGCATCGGCCTGTGACCGCTTCCGCTTTCCGTATGCATATCTTTATCCTCCAAAACTCAGCAATCTATATCCACTCAGAATATAGTTGATGTAATAATAATATATGCCCATAACTTCAAATTGTCAACTCGACTATCAGCATATTTTCCCATCAAAAGGCGGGCAGCGGCGAATCGCCTAAATTTAAAACCGGCATGCATTTTTTGCGTGAAAATCGGGAAAATAACAGCATAAGGAGGTGAATAACGTGGCGAGAAGCAGCAACTGGAAACTTAGCGGTATGAAAAACACGGTTGCCAGCGAAATCGGTGTGAATCTGAAACCCGGTGACAATGGCGACCTCTCGGCGCGGGACGCCGGCCGTATCGGCGGAAGCATGGTCAGAAAAATGATACAGTATGCCTCGGATAATATGCCCGAAGCACAGAGCACGACTCAGACCCGTTCGAGGTACTAAGTCAAAACGATTAAAAGAGAAGGGCCGTTCAGCTCTTCTTCTTTTTTTGCCGCCTTATATTTAGTATAAACGTCCGGCTATAAGAAAAGAGCCGGTCAACACTCCGGCCCTTCTCCGATTCACATGATTCAAAAGTCCTCGCCATTCTGTTCGGCACTGTTCTCGCGTTTGGAGAGCTTGCCTTCCGAAACGTCCGTCCGTTTATCCACTCTGGCCTGCTTTATGGTATCAAGCAAGCTCTTGTCGTTCTTCTTCAAATCATCACCTCCGCCATATATTCTGCTCACTTTGGCGTTGGCGCATGTACGGATTTTTGTTTCACTGAATTACCATTTATTCAAGCGCTGTTTTGCCGCTTTTCGTTTTTCAATCAGTTGCCGTCCCCTTAAGGCACGGCACGCTCCCATCATAACGATGGCCGCCAACGCCAGCATCATCAGTGTTTTCATCCCAACCCCTCCTCTGACGTTCCCAGTGCCAGACATTTGCTCCCCGCTTGAAGCGGGATAATGTCCATCCATGCACAAAAAAGCCCCCTTGTTCCGCCTGCCGCTCCGTGATAATATGAGCGAGCAAGCCTGCATCAAGGAGGAAAACGTATAGGCACCACCATCGTCATTGTTGTCGCCGCCGTCCTTGTGTTCGCCGTGTTTGCGGTGCTTATATCACTTCGTCTGAGCGTCGCGAAAGCAGCCAAGCGCAGCCGCACGGAAGGACGCACGCGGCAGCAGGCCCAGAGCGCTGCCCTTTGGGCAGGCGCGTTGATCGTGGATTCACGCGGCGGACCCACAGGTGAAACCTCTGCAAAGGCTCGCATGACGTTAACGCTGGAAGTGACGCCGCCAAAAGGCGCGCCTTACCGGGCGTCCGTTGTGTGGCTGATGGACCTGTCCGCACTGCACCCTGACGGCTGCCGGCAGCCATGTACCGGTGCGGCTGGATACCGCCGATCCGCAGAAGGTGTATCCCGCCGTGCCCTGGGCCTCATATGTGAGCCGATAACCGGCAGCAGGAAATACACGCGCGTTGTTTTTTGCGGGCTTTTGATGACGGCTTTGCCGTCAGTATACGTCGGCGTATTCGCGAAAGCGCCGCGCCAATGCGGGTATCACCACGGCGCGCCAGTTCCACGGGTCCACCATGTTCGTACCGATGCCGTCGCGCCGGTAGCGGTTGACGGAAATGAAAGTGTCGGATAGCACCGGCCGCCCGGTCAGTTCCTCAAAAGCGGCGTACAGCTCCTCCAGAAACTTCTCTTCGCTCAACGGCGTGCTTTGATGCGCGAAACGCGCTTTGAATTCCTCCCACAGCTGCGGCTCACCCTTGAGCCCCCACTTGCCGGGAGGATCGCTGAAAATTGCGGATAACCTCTTCACTAATTTGTCCCCTGATTTTTTTGTCCCGGATATGTATATGCACGGGCCTGCAAAACAGACCTTAATATGCGGGAATTTTTTCAGCT
>JAEWWC010000094.1 GCA_023396555.1 Bacillota bacterium | reverse complement strand
AACGGTCTGCTGGTTTCAAAAGGGAGGATACACTCGTTCATCGTGACGCTCGGCATGCAGTTTGTGCTCAAAGGGTTCATGTACATCTACTGCAACGGCGCGGAAATCGGGGATAAGGGCGATTATGGCTTCGCGGATGCTCTCAACAAGTTCCTTCAGCCGCTACCGTTCACGCCCAAGGCTCTGATCGCCATCGCTGTGGTGGTGCTGCTGGCGATTGTACTCAAGAACACGAGGTTCGGGCGCAATATTTATATCATGGGCGGCAATGCTGAAACGGCATTTTTAGGCGGTATCAACAGCACCGCCACGACGGTCGCGGTGTTCGGCATATCCGGCCTCGTATCCGCGCTCGGCGGAGCGCTGTTCGCCATCGCGCAGTCGTCCGCGGCGCCCAACATGGGCGAGAAGGGCATCGCCCCGCTGATGGTGGCGCTGGCCGCCACGATTATCGGGGGTACGTCCACCGACGGCGGCAAGGGCAGCGTCTGGAAAACCTTCGTATCGGTGCTGGGTTTGATGGCGATGTTCAACGTGCTCACGGCGCTGGTGGGCAAATATGAAGTCCAGATACTCTCCAACGGTATTGTTCTGGGTGCCGTGGTGTTGTTTGAGACCATCACGTTCTACTACACAAGAAAGAAAATTGGCATACGGTCTCAGCTTGTTATTGAACACGAGCAGAAGAAAGCCGGTGCCAGGTAAATAAGAATAGTTTCGCCCTGGGAGGGGCAAATAATAACAGGAGGAAGAAAATGAAGAGATTACTGGTTTTAGTCTTTGCTATCATCATGGTTCTCTCGGTTGCAGCTTGCGCGCCGAAGACAGAAGCTCCGGCCACCGAAGCTCCGGCCACCGAAGCTCCGGCTGAGGAACCGGCTGAAGCTCCGGCAGAAGAGCCTGCTGAAGCTCCCGCGGGCGAGGAACTGTCCGATCCGTCTTCTGTGATGTCGACCGATGGTCAGGTGCTGATGCCTGAACTGACAGTCAAGGATTTCCCGGAGCGCCCCGCTGACGCCGAAGCGCTGCCCGAAGATGACGCCGGCCGTTATTATGACATGGAATACGCCGGCTGGGATGCTGAAGCAAAAGTGAACATACCCGCTTCTCCGGCTGACGGCCCCAAGGGTAAAAAGGTTATACTGATCGTTCATGGCGACCACCCCTGGACAACGGCTTACATTAACGGCGCCCAGAAAGCATGCGATTTCTTCGGCATGGAACTGGAAGCTTGGAGCCCGAACTGGGACGTGAACGTGCAGAATCAGCTGATCGACCAGGCTATCAACGCGAAGCCGGATGCCATCGGCCTGATCCCGCTGAACGCAGAGTCCGCGACCCAGCAGTTCCGCAAGATCAATGAAGCCGGTATTCCGGTGTTCGGAACCAACACCCTGCCGACGTCCGACGCGATGAAGTACATGATCAGCTGGACCGGCCCGGACGACTGGGGCCAGATGAGACTGCTCGCCGGCGTGCTCGCGAAGGCGATGAACAATGAAGGCGGCATCTGCTACGTCACCCACAACCCGGGTACTTCTCCGTATTTCGCCCGCACCTATGGTCCGATCACGGAGTTCAAAAAGATCGCTCCGGGTATCGAGACGCTGGATATCCAGTCTCCCGGCTTTGACGCTGTGGCTTGCAAACAGGTTGTTTCCGACTGGATCACCCGTTTCGGCGATGACCTCAAGGCGATATTCCTGGCTGACGACTCCGCGCAGGCCATCGGCACCATCGATGCTTTGAAAGCAGCCGGACGCGAAGACATACTCGTGGTGGCCGCCGGTAACTCCAAGCAGGGCATGGACCTCGTGAAGAGCGGCGATCTGCTGGCAATCAACTACCAGACCGCTGAAGGCGACGGCGCCGCTGTCTGTTACAGTATGGCTAAGTGGTTTGCCGGACAGGAAGTTCCCGCGATCGGCTATCTGGCACAGGATATCATCACTCCTGAAAACGTTGACGGTTTCTATCCGCCGCAGTGGTAATCGTTTAGTGACAGTAAAGGGGAGGGCCTATAGGCCCTCCTCTTACTACATGCCTGTATCAGCATATTTGTTGGGAGGATGAATGATGGGAATCTTAAAAAGATACGGTTCGGTTATCGCCGTAAAGCCGGATAAGCTTGAATATTATATGAAGCTCCATGCCGACCCGTGGCCGGAAATAACCGCGATGATCACAGAGTGCAATATCCGGAACTACTCCATCTATTATAAGGATGGGCTGCTCTTCAGCTATTATGAATACATCGGGGATGATTACGAAGCCGATATGGCTAAGATGGCTGCCGACCCGATGACGCAAAAATGGTGGGACGAATGCAAGCCCTGCCAGCAGCCGATCGAGACGCGCCAACCCGGAGAGTGGTGGGCGGATATGAAGGAAGTGTTCCATCTGGATTGATCAGAGGCAACAAATATGAATCATAAAGAAAGAGGGCTTGCGCCCTTTAAAAGCGCCGCGGCAGACCGCTACCCGTTCTGGTATGGCGCATCTCCCGCTTTTACCGAAAAGCTGGTGCAGTATCTCGGCGCAAAAGATGAGGAAACTGCGCTTTACGATGTCATCGGCATCGATTACAAGACCATACGCCCGAAATACATCGGGCCTGCCCTGGCGCAGTATGAAGACGGCTCTGCCGATACGGATTGGGGCATCAGGCGGGGCGGACTGCACTACGGGCAGGCGCTGAACCACCCGATGGCCGGTTTCGAAACGATCGGCGAGGTTGAAGCTTACGCTTTTCCAAATCCGAACCATTACGATACGGTGATCAGCGAGCCTCAGCGCGCGTGGGCGAAAGACCATTGCTGTATCGGCGGCACCTGGGCGCCTTTTTTTCATGATTCCACCGAGCTGGCCGGTATGGAGAAATTTTTTATCGATATGTATGTCAACCCGGCGGTTGCGGAAGCGATCGTTGAAAAATGTTTTGCTTTTTATTATGAAGTGGACCGAAGGGTTTTTGAAAACAACCCCGGCGTGATCGATATGTATTTTATCGGCAATGATTTTGGTTCACAAAGAGCGCTTTTATTGTCCCCGGATATGTGGCGGAAATTCTATAAGCCGAAGATGAAAAAGCTGATCGCACAGGCGAAGGCCCATGGCTGTGTGACTGCCATCCATTCGTGCGGAACGATTTACGAGATTATACCGGATCTGATAGAGATGGGCGTGGATGCCGTGAATCCCATACAGGTCAACGCGGAGCATATGGACCCGGAAGATTTAATGAACCAATTCGGAAGCGATATCGTCTTCTTCGGAGGTATCGATGAAAACGACATTCTGCTGAACGGCACGGAAAAAGCCGTCCGCGATGAAACGCGGCGTATCATCGACATTTTGGGCAGTAAAGGGCGCTATATCGTGGCTGCCTCGCACGATTATCTGCTGCCGGAGATACCGCCGCAAAATGTTTTTGCAATGTTTGACGAGGCCATGCGGTACGGTACCGGAAACAGGACCTAAAAAACTTAAATGTCATAAAAGGGGGACGCTTAAAATGAAAATAGGAATAAGGCCGACGATAGACGGACGGGAAAGAGGAGTGCGTGAAACGCTGGAAGTCCAGACGATGGATATGGCGAAGAGCGCAGCCTCGCTGATCAGCGGTAATTTGAAGGACAGGGAAGGCAACCCGGTGCAGTGCGTGATCGCCGATACGACGATCGGCGGCGTATACGAGGCGGCGCAGTGCGCGGAGAAGTTCGCGCGCGAAGGCGTGTGCGCCACGCTGACGGTCACGCCGTGCTGGTGTTACGGCAGCGAGACGATGGATATGGACCCCCTGATGCCCAAAGCGGTGTGGGGCTTTAACGGAACGGAACGGCCGGGCGCGGTATATCTGGCGGCGGTACTGGCCGCACACACACAGAAAGGGCTGCCGGCTTTCAGCATATATGGACATGACGTACAGGATGCCGACGACACCACGATACCGGAGGATGTACAGGAGAAGATACTGCGATTCGCGCGCTCGGCGGTAGCTGTGGGCGAGATGAAGGGCAAAAGCTACCTGTCCAGCGGCAGCGTGTCGATGGGTATCGCGGGTTCCATCGTGAATCCGGATTTCTTTGAGAGCTATCTGGGTATGCGGTGTGAGCAGGTGGACATGAGCGAATACATCCGCCGCATCGAAGAAGGCATATACGACAAGGACGAGTTTGACAAGGCGATGGCCTGGGTGAAGCAGAACTGCAAGGAAGGCCGGGATGTCAACGATAGCCCCAGCTCGCGTGAGCGCAAGGACTGGGAATGGGAATTCACCGTGAAATGCGCGCTGATAGCCAAGGACCTGATGGGCGGCAACCAGAAGCTGATCGACATGGGCTACCGCGAAGAAGGCCTGGGACACAACGCCATCGCGGGCGGCTTCCAGGGTCAGCGCCAGTGGACGGACCACTTCCCGAACGCGGACTTCGTGGAATCCATACTGTGCTCGTCGTTTGACTGGAACGGCAAGCGTACCCCGTACGTGTTTGCAACGGAGAACGATGCGCTTAACGGCACGTCGATGCTGTTGGGGCACTTGCTGACCAACACGGCATCCATATTCTCAGACGTGCGGACTTACTGGAGCCCCGAGGCGGTGAAGCGCGTGACAGGCAAGAAGCTGACCGGTGCTGCCGCCAATGGCATCATCCATCTGATCAACTCGGGTGCGACCTGCCTTGATGGCACGGGCGAGCAGGAGAAGGACGGCACACCTGCGATGAAGCCGTATTGGGAGATCACGGATGAAGAGGTGCAAAAGTGCCTGAACGCGACGGACTGGTGCCCGGGCGACAAGGGCTATTTCCGCGGCGGCGGCTATTCCAGCCACTTCAAGACGCGCGGCAGCATGCCGGTGACGATGAGCCGTATCAATCTCGTCAAAGGTCTGGGGCCGGTGCTGCAGATCGCGGAAGGCTGGACGGTGGAGCTGCCCAAGGATGTGCACGACATACTGGAGGAGAGAACGAACCCCACATGGCCGACGACATGGTTTGCGCCGCGGCTTTCCGGCAAGGGTGCGTTCACGGACGTATACAGCGTGATGGCGAACTGGGGCGCGAACCACGGCGCGATCAACTACGGCCACATCGGCGCGGACCTGATCACGCTGGCGTCCATGCTGCGCATACCGGTGAACATGCACAACGTGGAGGAGGGCAAAGTGTTCCG
>JAEWWC010000004.1 GCA_023396555.1 Bacillota bacterium | reverse complement strand
ACGATGTTCATCAGCGTGGACTTACCGGCGCCGTTCTCCCCGCACAACGCGTGTATCTCGCCCTTTCGGACATCCATGCTCACGTCGCTTAAGACCCGGTTTGAACCGAAGCTCTTGCTCACTCCTCTGATTTCCAAAACGTTTTCCATATCGCACTCCTTCCGTATAGCAGTCGCATACAGCTTGTCAGCTGTTTTTATTACTTAATGCGGGATATCCTTTTGGTTCTTCATTCGCGCTATGTGAGTATAACCATTCGCATACACAGTTAAGGAAGTTTCTGTTTTTTGCACTGTATACGACCAAAAGAATCCCCCGCCTTTCCGTAATCATATTTAAAAGCGGAAAGTCAATTTTTCTCCCGTTGCCTTGTCATGCTCTCAATGCATGCTCTTGCACTTCTTGTATACACTATAATTTTTGGATGCTGATTACATTGATTCTGTATCCCGAATGCATCTTGCCGTTTGCACGCTCCTCTTTCTCCTTGTCAGGAACATAAAATGGTTTATGTGTCGGAACTCAAATCTTTAGCTCAAGTTACTCAAACTGTAGTTAAATTCTAGACTAATATTTCGCTAATGTCAATAGCATATTGAGTACATAAATTACTAAATATTATGTGACAATTAAACCCATTATATTTGATTTATATAAATTTTATGCTTATTATAGGTGTTGTCTGGTATTTTCGACTAAATACAAACTAAATTCTTTAGTACTAAAAAACTAAATTGCTTATTGATTTATTAAAATATTTTGTTATACTAAATCTAGGCGAATAAAAAGAGGAGGCAATCAGGTGAGCATAACTGCCAAAGAAATTGCTGAAATGCTGAACGTTTCACCGTCGGCCGTTTCACTTGCACTTAACGGTAAACCAGGCGTCAGTGATGCCACACGCGAATTGATAATCAATGCAGCCGCGAAATATGATTATGCAGTCCCCCAGCGTCAGAATTCAACCACGGCAACCAGCAATATCCGCTATGTGATATACGTTGGCGAGGGGCTTGTTGTCAATGAAATTTCCTTCCACTCCATAGTGTTGCAGGGTATTGAAGCCAGGGCAAAAAAACTGGGCTATAACGTTTTGGTCAGCTATTTTTACAGCAGCCATGACGAAACAGAGCAGCTCAATGCCATCTTTCAGAATACGGCGGGCATCATACTTCTCGGAACTGAGCTGGATGAAGCTTCAGGCATTCTGGAACACGCCGTTGTCAAACAGCATCCCGAAGTCCCCATTGTCATTGTAGATTCTGAGACTTTCCATTCTGAAATTGACTGCGTATTTACCGATAATCTGCGCGGCGCATATAAAGCCATAGAATATCTGATCAGTCAGGGCCATACCAAAATCGGCTATTTCAGTTCTATTCAGCGCATATTGAACTTCGACGAACGGAGCGAAGGCGTTCATCGCGCCATGGGAGATCATCCCGAAGCCATACTTCAAGTAGTGCCGGTGGACTTCTCTTCCGAGAAAGCGTATCATGACATTTGCCTCTGGCTGAAAGATAACCGTGATCTTCCAACCGCCTTTTTTTCCGATTCGGATGTCATCGCCTTCGGCGCCATACGCGCATTTAACCGTTTTGGCTACAAGGTTCCGGATGATGTCTCCGTAATAGGGTTTGACGACATGCCCGCCTGCGAGATGATCAGCCCGCCGCTGACCACGATAAAGGTTATGAAAGTATTGATGGGCAGCAAGGCGATGGAACTGCTGCACCAAAGGATACTGGAAGTGACGCACGCCCCCGCAGCAGAATACTGCGGCGTATTCCGAACCGCTATCTCAACCGATATAAAGATTCGCAAAAGCGTCGCCTCCCCTCACAGGAACAAACGCGGCGAGTAGTATTTAACCTTGCTATTACATATAACCGAATATCCCACATTAGAGAAATACACGGGGCATTTCGCACCCGTGTATTTCTTTTAAAATGATATTATTTTTGAGAAAATTATTATTTAAACCCTCAGCAATAACTTTGGTATCATCAATATAATCCACGGCATTTGTGGAATCAATGATACTGGTAATGGGTTATCGCCTCGCAGGTGATGCTTCACGCCAACGGCTTACGCATGCTCTCCAAAGATTCGTCCTGCCGCCTTCCTTTTGCCTGTCAGTTTCCATCGGAGTCAGAAATGTATTCCCGCTTTGCTTCTTCGGCCCATGTACAATGTATATGGCGTCTAGGGCAACAATCATCCGAAATTATTCTTTTATAAAGTTAGTTACTATTTTTTGTATAATAAGCTTGTCAGCCTATTACTAGTCAATAGCTATTTTCTCAATCAAATTTGTGCAACTGAACAAAACAATATGTATTATTATGTCCTTGAAACAGCGGTTATTAAGCGACCATACGAGGCCGGCCCTCTTGTAGCCGCATGTCATATTACAGTATAATTTCTCAAAGACCAACAGGGCTTACAGAGGCATACAGATCGCCTGTGCAGCAGCTGTGTTCCGATAACAGACTAATGTGATTATCTTATTTATATCAAATAAATAGACTTCAAAGCCTATATAAATGATACAATAAAGAGAAAACGAGTCATGTTGAAAGATGCTTTGCCGAGCGTATCCTCAGCTCTGCTCGGACCAAAGGCTCAGGCCATACTGGCCAGAAAGGCTGAGGCGATGCCCGCTTAAGGCGAGCAAGTCCCCCAACGCCAAGCTCGTGTCCGCCATCGTCACGCATGCAGTGCAGAACGGCCTTATTGTAGAGAGCGCAGGCTCTTTCTCCAACGTGATCTGTTTCCCGTGCCCACTGGTCGTCACCGACGCGCAGTTGGAGCGCGGCCTTGATATACTGGAGTCCACCATTGAATTCTGCACATCTCAGCAGTGACATCGCTATATTTTCGGAGGTAACCGTAATGACAGGCGAAGAGATCAGAAACACTCAGAAACAGTATTGCCTGCAGTCGTGGAGCAGGCAGAAGAACTTAAACCCGATCCCCGTAGTCAAGGGTGAAGGCATCTATGTTTGGGACGACGAGGGCACCCGCTACTCGGATATGTCCTCGCAGCTGGTCAACATGAATCTGGGCTTCGGCAACAAGGCCATCGGCGACGCCATCAAGGCACAGGTGGACAGATACTGCTACGTCACTCCCGGCTATGCGTCCGAGCCGCGCGGCCTGCTGGCGAAGAAGATCATCGGGCTGATGCCGGACAACATGGGCAAGGTGTTCTTCACCAACGCGGGCGCGGAAGCTAACGAAAACGCCGTCAAGATCGCACGGATGTTCACCGGCCGCAACAAGGTGTTCAGCCGCTACCGCAGCTACCACGGCTCATCGTTCGGCGCGGGCAACCTGACTGGCGAGCCCCGACGTTACGCGCTGGAGCCGGGCGTACCCGGATTCATCAAGTTCTTCGACCCCTACATATACCGCGAACCCATCCGCTTCGAGTCCGAAGAAGCGGCGACGGCCTACTATCTCGCCAAGCTGGAGGAGCAGATTGGTTACGAGAGCTCCAATGCCATTGCGGCCATCGTGCTGGAGACGGTGACAGGCTCCAACGGCGTCATCATACCACCCAAGGGTTATCTGCCCGGTGTGCGGGCGCTATGCGACAAGTACGGCATACTGTTGATCTGCGACGAGGTGATGACGGGCTGGTGCCGTACAGGCAAGATGTTCGCGTTCGAGCACTTTGATATCAAGCCGGACATCGTCTGCTTCGCCAAGGGCGTCACCTGCGGTTACGTGCCGCTGGGCGGCGTTGTAGTGTCCAAGGAAATCGCGACGTACTTCGACGACAACCTGCTCTCCTGCGGGCTCACATACAGCGGACATCCGCTGGGCTGCGCGGCGGGCATTGCCTGCGTGAACTACTACGAGGAAGCGGATATACTCAGCAACGTGGCCAAGTCCGGCAAGCTGCTGGGCAAAAAACTGGAGGCGATAAAAGCGGTGCATTCGTGCGTGGGCGACGTGCGTTACATCGGCCTGTTTGCCGCCGTGGAATTGGTGAAGGACAGGGAGACGCGCGAACCGCTGGTGCCGTACGGCAAGGACCCCCAAGGCCTGATGGGCAAAATACTCGGGCTGCTCAAAGCGCGCAAATTCATGACATACACACATGAGAATATGATCATCGTTGCGCCGCCGCTGATCATCACGGAAGAGCAGATCGAGGAAGAGATGGCCAAGCTGGACGAGGTGCTGGGCATCGTGGATATGGAGATGCTTTAAGGGGCTTGAATTAAGCGCCCACTACACAACGCCCTCATACGACGAGCAGCTGATCAGGCGACTGATTGAAAAGGTCACGGTTTACGAAGATAGGTTCACCGTCGAACTCAAGTCCGGCGGTACGGTGGATGTGGAAGGATAATCCTATAAATGCAACAAGGCGCTCTGCGAAATTACAACGTGAGGCGCCTTGCTTTATGCACCGGAAATGACCATATAGATTCCAACGGCACACAGGAGTACCGCTACATATTTTTGAAATTTATTCTTATCCATCTTTTTAATAAAGCGGTTGGCGGCAAACGTACCGGCCAGCATCGTGGCACCCACGCGATACCTACCAATAGTGTATTCACTGTCATGTCGGTAAGCTGGCTGTAGATTACCGTTTTCAGAATGTGCATCGCCGTTGCGGTAGCGGCTTCGCTTGCGATGTAAGCTACCGGAGACAGTCCGAGTGACAAAAACACTGCCGCGCCAATCGGCCCTCCGCTTCCGCAAAGCCCGGAAAGGCCGCCCGTCACGGCGCCGCCCACCAGCAGGGTTCCTTTGCTCTTGGGCAAGTCCTTTTTCGACAACAGCTTAACAAGGACAAGCAGAATCAGCGCCGCACCGATACAGCGGGTCACAATGTCCTTTGGCAGCAGTGAGAATCCAAACGCGCCGAGTGCGGCCAACGGCAGTGACATTATGGAGAACCATCCGACGGACTTCCAGTCGATTTGTTTAAAACCCATTGCCATCCGTGACAGATTCCCGATCAGCTGTGCGAGGGTCAGCACAGGGACGGCTACCTCAGAACCGACATAGGCGGTAACAATGGGCAGAAGCAAAAGCGAGCCGCCGAATCCGGCCGCCCCGGATATGAGAGCAGCCACAAAGCTGCACAGTATTAAAATAACGAACATCCATATTTCCATGAGAAACCTCTTAAAAGGTGTTTGGGTTGAGGCTCGGTCTTTGCCTCAGAAAAAAAGCTTTAGCGATCACCCAGACAACTTATGACAAGGCATAACTGGCAGGACATCCCGGCAGCGACAATTACTGCTGCTTAATCTTTATGCATTTACACCAAGATTGTTCTTGTTATCACCATGTTTGCTCTAATCGTCTTAAAATGCGTAGACTTCATTATACAGAACCAAAAAAGAGACTAAATTATTCTTTGCCGTATTTGATTACATCAACGTCTGTTACCATGACCAGCCCTTCGTTAACCATTTCCTGTACCACCGGGATGACACTTTCGATTCGCTCTGGTTTGTCTATCGCTTCAACAATGATCGGAAGGCTCGCGCTTATGTCCAGAATATGTGCAGATTGAAGCCTCTTGTCCTTGCCATATCCCTCGATACCTCTGGTCACTGTTACCCCTGCCAACCCAAACTCCTTGAATTTAATCACCAACGCATGATACAGATTATGCTTTTTATACATGGAATCTTCGCTTATATATATTTTCAGTATTTTACACTTGCCCTTTATATCCATTGCCTTCTCCTTTTCATTTGATCAGAATTTTACATAGTCCAAAACCTATCATATACCCGATTATTCCCATTATCAACGTAACAAAAATATAGGCGACCGCGTTTTTCTTTTCGTTATCTTGAAACAGATTGAATCCCTCATACATAAACGTGGAAAATGTCGTATAAGCGCCCAAGAAACCATCTGCAATCAACATGTAAACATTTCTGCTTACGTCTACTCCGGTGACAAAGCCCAAGAGCATCGCGCCGGAAAGATTAATGATAAAGGTGCCTATAGGAAACAATGTGTGTTTTGACCTTTGAGTAATGACTTTTCCCAAATAGTATCTTGTAATACTCCCCAAAACGCCTCCAACCCCAACAAAAATCAGGCTCATTATTGTTCCTCGCTTTTCTCGGCGGAATTGTCGGCCATATCACTTTTTTTGCGCTCTACTCTTGCTCTCATAATTTCTCTGCTGACAGCTATACCAAGATATATAGCTATGAATCCAAGGAGCAAAGTACTTGCTGCATATAATATTGCTTGAAAAAATAGCCCTTGAAATATCAGCGATGAGGCTTCTTTACAGATAGTTGAAAACGTCGTAAACGCACCAAGCAAACCAGTCGCAATACCGAGCCTCAGGTTGGAACTCAGTTCCAGTACTTCCAAGGCAACACTCATTATAAGCGCTAACAGGAAGCATCCTAAAGTATTGATCAGCAGCGTATCAAATGGAAAACTTCCTTGATATTGTCCAGAAAAAAAATCTTTAATAATAAATCTAAGGATAGCTCCAATGAAACCGCCAATGCCTATATAAATATACTTACGCAAAATTCCTACTCCCTTATATAAAATAAGCCGACGTCTCCTGTATAAATTGCAGAAGTCATCAGCTTTAAAGCATTTCGGTAATAACCTAGGGAGAACTTCATTCCCATCAAGATATTAATTTAAATGAAAGAGTTTGTCAATAAGACTTCGTATAAGAACAACAATAATAATCTTTCTTATACAAAGTATGCGGAAAGTTGTCCATATCATCAGCCCTTCCCGCCGTACTGCCTCTCCTCTATTGCCGTGATCATGTCCACGCGCTGCTGGTAGCGCCCGCCGAGGAACTCCGCATCCAGCCACGCGTCCACGATCATCTTGGCCAGCTCCATCCCCACCACGCGCGCGCCGAAGGCGATGATGTTCGCGTTGTTGTGCTGCTTGGTGTGCTTGGCGGTATACGGCTCGCTGCAAACCGCCGCGCGGATGCCCCGCACCTTATTGGCCGCGAGCGATATGCCCACGCCCGTGCCGCAGATCAGTATGCCGCAATCCTCATCGCCCCGTACGATAGCGTTGGCAACGGCCTCGCCGAATACCTGCGAGTCGCAGCGCCCGCCAGTATGCGCGCCATAATCGGTCACCGTGTGGCCCTTGTTCTCCAGATACCCTTTCAGCTCCCGCTTCATCTCCAGCCCCGTGTGGTCGCTGCCCAACCCGATCCTCATACCGCTTCCTCCTCTGTTGGTCATCTATGCTCATTATAAGAGGTTTCGACCCGTCCAACAACAGCATATTTGGCCTGTGTCGGACAGTTCCGGCAGTGCGCATTCAATTATCCGCAAACAAAACAGCCATATGGTACACTTGCCCCGTTCCCAAGCGTATATATGACTGAGGGATATTATGAAACAGATGCTTGTTTTCACCGTCTATATGCTGAGCTGTCTGGCCTTTCTGGTCATAGCGGCGGTCGTCTGCCTGTCGGTGACGCTGTTTCCCAGGCGCTTCTACTGACCGGCAGCCGATGCCGCGCCCGCCATCGCCTGGCTTTTGAGGAATCTGGACAGATACAGGTAATCCTGCCGCTTGACCGAGTCATCCAGATAGGCCTTACGCGTGGCGCCTGGCCGACGGTTCGAGTTCAGAGCGCGTATGATGCCGTCAGCGGTTTCGATGCCGATGCCGTGTCCGTAATACCGTCCGCCGCCCAGATAGTAGACGTTTTCCCCCTGCCACTCGGGCGTCACCGGGTCCACATCCGGGTTCATGAAATAGCGCGCGTCCCCCGGCAGCAGATCCGCCGCCTCGTCCCGCATCGTCATCGCCAGATCGCGATCGACATGCTTCCAGTTCATCAGATAGATATCCGAATACAGCTTGTTGAATGTGTCCGTCGGCATCACGTCCAACATCGCCTTATACAGCACGATGATCATCGCTGTGGCGCACTCGGTGCCGTACCTTGAGCCATGCAGGAATATATCCTGTATCGCGTCGGACGGCAGCACATCTCCCCGCAACTCAAAGCCGCCTTCGGGTGTGCGCCTCCAGTAATCGGTATTTGCAACGGAATCCCGGAACACCTTGAACTTGATGCCGCTGTGCGCCAGATCACGTGCAGCGGTCACGATGCTGGAGCGTATCTTTAGCTCAGCAGCCAGATGGTCCAGACTCTCGTAGCGGTATGTATAGCTGCTGTCCATCAGCGTTTTCAATATGTCCCTCTGCAGCGAATCCGGTACGAAGCCGTCAAATGCCGGTGTTGTGCTCACCGGCTGGTAATCGATCACAATCATGTCAATCTTGCTCCTTGCCAGCGTCTGGCGGCGTCGAGCTGTTCGGTGACGGGAGAGTTCATCCACCTGCGCCATTGCTGCATTCCCGTGCCGCGGAGATAATGGGAATACTCGCTGAGCAGTTCCCTGTCCGTCTCGCCCAGCTGTTTAAATGCGGCGACCGCTTCCTGCCCGCCGGGCTGAAGGCGGTTCCAGTCGTCCTCTCCCAACGCTTGCTGCATATACTTTTCCTCCAGCGATACGCGGAACGGCCGCGGGCCGCTGCATTTTTGGTTGCTCTCACCCGTATACCTGATAAAGCGCCGGTTGCTGTTCAGCCACTGCATCACGCACTGGTACTGCCGCCGTGCGTCGTCGTGCTCCAAAAAGCAGGGAATAAAGCCCAGCATCCTGCGCGCCATTGACACGTCCCTCACATCCTCCGACAGCAGCCGTTTGGCAACCATCGCAATGCACTCCGCGTCGCCGCTCTCGAACAGCGCCCATTCCGCGTCGTACGTGTTGAGCCCTTTTCGGTGCCGGCTGAATATCATGTCCTCTACTTGTGACAGTATATCGTTATCGTGATACGCTTTGATCAGCAGCAGCGCCGCGAGGTCCATGATGGTGTCGTATTCCTCGCCCAGCCCTGTCGCGCCGCTTCCGGACTGCAGCATCCACCGGAGCACGTCGTGCACCTGCTCGCTGCCCTCGTCCGGATGACTGTGCGATATGAGCTTTCTGCCAACGTCCAGCGCCAGCCTGTTTTTAGGGCTCAGTGAATTGTCCAAAGCATGCTTGCTGATCTCCGGCTGTAATATGTAAAGCGACGGATACGACAGCCCCTCGTCGTTGATCATATTGACGGCCTGCACCGCGTCCTGCTCATACAGCCGATGGAACAGGTCCCGCGTTTTCTCATAGCTGTTGTGCAGCCGCAGGTCGTCCAGTAGCGCCACCCGTCTGGCCCCCGCGCGGTTTTCCGGCATAGTCACCCCTCCTTTTAGAACGGAATACTTTATCTTATGACCGCGCCGCGCTTTGGTTCATATCGGGGCATCTCCACCAGGCGGCAATAAAAAAGCACCTGCTTAACAGATGCTTTAGCGCTTTTCAGTATTGGATCATTACTCGGTTTTGAGCCAGTCGTTGTAGGTCTGTTTCATCTTCAGTATGCGCCGCACGCTTTCCTCCAGCCTCTCGCGCGTCAGCCGCCCGTCCTGCACGGCCTGATAGAGCGTTTCCAGCACCTCGGACTGCAGGCTGTAATGCATGCCGATCAGCACCACGTCGCCGCCTGCCAGTATATGCAGCACCGCGCCTTCCCCCACCGAATAACGGTCGCGTATGCCCTGCATGCGCAGGTCGTCGGAAAAGACAACGCCGTCGAATCCCATCTTCTCCCGCAGCAGGCTGGTGACCACCGTCGGCGATATGGAGGTGATGAAGTCCGGGTCAACATTGGGGTATGAGAGATGCGCGATAAGCATGGCGTCCAGCCCTTCGTCGATGGCGGCCTGGAACGGCACCAGTTCGTAGCCTTCCATGTCCTCAAGTGTAGCCTTCAGCACCGGCAGCGTGTGGTGCGAGTCCGACGATGTGTTGCCATGGCCCGGGAAATGCTTGCCCATCGACGCAATGCCGCCGGCGTGCAGACCCTTGACCGCCTCGCGGATCAACGCGGCCACCTTGTCCGCGTCGCTGCCGAACATGCGGTTGCCCAAAAACGTTGAGGACGGATGCGGCGCGATATCCATCACCGGCGCGAGATCGATATTGATGCCAATCTCCTTGAGCTGTTCGCCGATGCGCTTATACTGTTCAAACACGCGCTCCGGGTCGTTGGCCTCCCCCAGCTTTTTAGCCGAGCTGATAAACGGCTTCCACTGGCCCTTGAAGCGGGTGACGCTGCCCCCTTCGATATCGATACCGATGGTCAGCGGGATGTCGGTGGCGTTATGGCTTTTAATCTTATCGGTCAGCGCTTTTGTCTGCGCGAACGTGTTCGTGTTCCATCCGAACAGTATCACGTTGCCCACGCTGTACTGTTCCATCAGCGAGATGCTCTTTTCGTCCATGTCCTTCTGGCCGGAGAAGCCGATCATCACCATCTGCCCGATCAGTTCGCGGTCGGACATCGCGGCTACCCGCTGTTCAATCGGATCTTGCGGCGTTGGTTCGGGCGTCGGTTCGGGCGTCGGAGTCGGCTCAGGCGTGGGCGCCGGCGTGGGTTCCGGTGTGGGTTCGGGCGCGGGAGCAGCAGCAGGTGCAGCCGGCGTCGCAGCGGGTGCGGCAACATCGCGTGCGCATCCGCAGACCAGCAGCACGCACAGCATCATACAGACAACGACTGTTAACCGAGTTTTCATTTATTCCGAAACACCTCATGAATTTTTTCTCTCTGTTTAAGCAGCTTACAATTGCTGCTATAACACTTACCGCTGAATGCAAACTTGTCCAATTATGTTGAGGCAGCTGCATACCGTCTGATTTTAACATAATTGTTTGTTTTTCACCACTGTCACAGAGAAATAATCATATACGATTTACTCGTAAAAAAAACCCCGCATTCAGAAATTCTGCCGCGGGGCGTTCGGTTGCTTTTCACATGTTCTGTTTCAGTACTCTCAGATAATAGTTGGCTTCTCTGAGTACGTGATCGCTCAGCAGCGGTATGATAACAGAGCGGATGGAACATGAGAGCAATCCACTCGTTCCCTGGGCTTTAAAATTACGAATGTTTTCCGTTGCGGCTGCGCTTTGCGAGGTGACCTCCGGCAGCATCTGCAGCATGCTTTCAGCCGCTTGGGCCTGCTGCTGGAGCGAATCGAATTCCGTGGCAAAAGCAGATGCTGTCGACATAAGCGCCTTTTCTGTGGGATCCAATAGCCCTTCAATGAATTCTGCGTGCTCCCCCATATTGTTGTTCCAGAACTCCTGCAGACCCGCGAATTCTTCCGGCGTCATATCCAGGTCGCCTGCCATCAGCAGCTGCAGCATTTGAATATAGTCCTTCGCTTCACGGATGATGTGGTCGATCTGCAGAGGATAGTTGGTTGTGAATATCCGGCAAGCCAGAACATCCCCGAGCACCCTTTCTTTAAAGCTCAGCAGCTCCTGAGTCAGAGTCAGCGCATCCCGGTTGATCTGCTCCACTTTGGGTTTGATACTGACCGGCGGAACCGCACCGCCTCCGAGGCTGTATTCATCCCGCGTTATCGTGATATCTATCGGTACGCCGGTAAAGAACTGGGTCTTGCGTTCCGCCTCTTCTGTATATTGCGTGACGAGTTCACCCGATGTCATCACCATATTCGATATGTATCCTTTGGAAAGCTTGACTGTACGGCTGAGCAGCGCTGTCAGACGTTTTTTCAAGCTGTCGGCTTCAGTGGCCAGTTGCTTGTTCTTGGGCGTAAAGCCAAGCTGCATGAACAATGCATGTTCTTTCATGATCCGCAAATAGAACAGATTCAGTTCAAGCGAATCCTGCAGGAATTTATTCTCTCTATCCATTCAATGATAACCTCCTTATCTGTTTATCTTATGACTTCAACCGGCTTTTTGTTATGACTGTCCGTTCACAAAGTATTGATTGTGCACCCAACATTGCTCAGTAAGGAGATTAAAAAAACCGGCTCAATGCTGAACCGGCTGTTTATGTTCTATTCGGGTTTGTTTCGCGCTTTGGCTTCGTCCCTGATCTCGCTGCGCATGCCGTCCAGAGCCTGCCGCCGTCTCTCGTTTTTAGCCTCCAGCGTCTTTTTCATTTTGGCGTCCGGCGTTTTAGTGATCATCTCATCAGCCGCCTCCATGTTATGTATCGTCATGTTGATGTTCTTTTGTATCCGCTCGACATTATCCTTCCGATTGTCCGGATTGGGCTTGTGTCTCCGTATTTTCATTCCATTGCTCCTTTGCTTATGATAACACTGTTATTTTGCATCGGCCTTAGGAAGTCTATGCACGAAAATACTTTTTATCATCGCCTGTTAATCCTTTTTCACGCCTAAAATCATCACCCACTGATGATAAAACTTCAGCCGTCCTTCATCGCTGTAAAAAGGCTGAAATCCGGTTCTCTTTCCGCCGCCAATATCCTGATCCAGCATGTTTCTGATCAACTCCCTGTTTTCGTGCGGAGTATCCGTCATCTCCATCCATGCTTCCGCATCATTGAGAACACAGCGCCGCTGTAGCCGCAGATCAGCCAGTCCGGCGGCTATAAACATACTTTCCAGTTCTTCAGACGTCAATGCTCTGGTATGCGAGTCATCGCGCAGTCTTTCGATATGGTTATAGGTTTCAGCTTCTTCGCTATCGCCGGGAGACAGGATATCGAGCACGGCAATGCAGCCGCCCGTTTTCGCCGCTCTGACCATGTTGGCCAGCACGTCCTGCGGCTGCTCAAAATGGTGAAAAGACAGGCGTGTCACGACTACATCGTAGGCCTCCGCCATATCCAGCTCATAGGCGTCCCCCAGCTGAAAATCCACGTTGTTGATGCCGTTGCCTTTCGCTGAAAGTCTGCCGGCATCCAGCATGGCGGGTGTGATATCCATCGCCAGCACTTTATCCACATACGGGCTGACGGCAAGCGACAGCAGTCCCGTTCCCGCGGCAACATCCAATACGGTAGCGCCGGTCTTAAGCGGCAGTTCGCCGACTGCCCATTCCAGCAATTCCCGGCTGGACAGCGGATACCATGCATCATCGAATCTGCCAGCCTGCGCGGTAAACTGTGCTATAATCCGTTTCTTCTGATCGCTCATCTTCTTCTCCTCCGCTTTGCCGATGTGACCGGGTGATGTATGTTGTTATTCTATCTGAACACTGCCATGGTTTTCAAGCCTGCACCATAATGAAAAAAAGGACGGCAACCGCCGCCAAAAGTTTTATATATTTGGAATTAATCTTTATCCCGCCCAGCGCGCTCAAGGTTGCGTTGACAATCGTCAGGCCAGGCGTGATATCGATGATCGAGTTGGTGGAAAGAACGACTGAGTAGGTGTAAGTGCCAGGATCAAGATTGGAATCAAACAACTGGAACGCGAAGGCTTCCGATTCCAGCACTGCCGCCAGCGTTGAGAAGGTATACGTGGTGCCGACCTTGATGGGGCCTCCTTCGTCTCTCACACGCAGCGCTTCGAAATTCAGCGTTACGGAGATCCCTAGCGGAAGGCTCACTATTCCCGTAAAGGTCAGCAAAATGGACGGTTTGGCCAGTTCATCAACATCTAACGTTACGCTGACTACCGTGATCGGGTCTGCCAGCAGAGTCGTAATGATGGGGAGCGGACCCGCGCCGCCGGTGGCTGCATTCAATACGACTTTTGTTCCGGAATCCCTTTCATTGTCCCTTTCTCTTTCTGCCATCATCGAAGGTCTATAATAACAGTTCATGGAAATCGTCTCCTGCGTATATATCTATAACATCTAAGTAACATCGATATCGCCTGTTAGAGTATATATTTTATTCGGTAAATTGCGACTGGTTCATATGGTCTATGATCAAAGCCCCAAAGAGAATAAAAAGAACTCCTTACTGCTCTGCGGTTAGCATTAGGAACTTCATCATTAGCTGGTATTCTGTTAAACGGGGGGTTACGTAAGGCGCCTGTAAGCCAGCAACCGTATTATTGCCCGTAATCGTGGACAACGAGCTTTAAAACGATGACATCCCTGGCAATCAGCCCGATGAATTCTCCTTGAAGAAGCGACATAACTTTCGATGCAAAATTGTTAAGCATGTCCACATATACCCGCTGACGTTCATAACCATTTACCGGCATATTCTGGCTATCCAGCGGTGATATGAACAGCGTCACCTCATGCTTGCTGGAGTTTTCTGCTACACGCGTTCTGGGTTTGATCTTTATCGAATAATTGTGAGGATAATCCGTCAGGTTTTGGACCATCGTTGCTATGAAACCGCTTAACACTTTATGTCGGGTTCGAATCGTTTTTGAATATGCTTCAGCATCTGTCTCAACCTTTTTGACGTTCCCTTTTTGGAGTGTCCAGCTAAGATCTTCATATAAAGACTTAACTGTCATACTCGTATACTCTTCAAAATCCAACTTAGACAGTGAATACAGTAGTGATGAGGCCATTATCAGCTGCTCTTTCGCCATGGGATGGCTTTCCGGTGAAGCCAGTGCTTCTGCCGCCACTTCCAAAGCCTTCATTCCCATCGCGGCAAATAAGACATGCGAATTTCTAACTGCCAAAATTGTGTCTTCAATTTTCTTGCTTATATTGGCTGAATCATTATATTGGAGGTTAAGCAGCTGCTCAATCTTAATCCTGTCCTCCTGCAGTTGATGATAGTTAATAGCTTCATGTATAACAGACTTCAGTTCACTCCCCCAAGGTTTGGTAATAAATTTAAAAATCTCAGCCTGATTGATCATCACCAAAATCTGAGGAATCTGGGTATATCCCGAAAGTACGACCCTGACGGATGTCGGATATTTTTCTTTCACCAATTTAAGCAGCCTCAGGCCATCCATCTCAGGCATTTTCATATCGCTGATGATGACGCTGACATTCTCCTGCTCCATGATGTTAAGCGCCTGGTTTCCGGACAAGGCAAAAAGGCAGCGGTATTCTTCATCGATCAGTTCCCGTCTTAATGCATTCAATATGCTCTCTTCATCATCCACGAAAAGCACTGATTCGTCCGCTAAATTTTTTGCCATTTATACTGCTCCAAATTAAAATCATTTTCCAGAATCGATTGTTCAATTCCCAGTTTTCCAAATACCTGCTTGTAGAATTCAGTATTATCGTCCGTGTGCATACTCTCACCGGCATATTTTTTCGCTAGATGGACAGCCATTACTAAATCCTGATTGACTATCCTTTCATCGAACGGATTGTTGTGATAGACCGCAGCTTCCACCATGGCGAACGGCATATCCCACCACTGAAGAAGATATCCGCCGACCTCTGAAGATGAAACACCAAAAACGTCCCGTTCCGCATCCAGAATATTCCTGCCTCGTTTTGTTGCTTCATTCAACATTGCATAATACTTTTTCTGATAGATGGTATACAGCAGAGTCTTACCCACATTATGCAGCAAACCGGCGATATTGGACATCTCATCCATCTTTTTGTGCAAATAGCGCTCATAAATCAGGCTTAATATCCTGTTGGTTCGCATTGCCAGAGCAAGCTGCTGTTCCGCAAAATCATTGCTTTGGCGTGATCTGCTGAAAACATCCATTATAGGCGTCGTGAGGACAAGGCTTCTCATGGTGTTGAGCCCCAGATATCGGACAGCCTGAGTGACCGAACCTGTTCGCAAGCCATAAAACGCAGAGTTGGCAATATGGAGTATTTTGGCTGCAATAGATTGATCAGTTTCTATATTCCTGATAATTTCCGGTATTTCCGCATCCTGATCGATCAACGACAGTATATTTCTGTAACTTTGCTTGACAGTCGGAAGTTCCCCCACATTATTGATCAGGGACAGTACATTGCTGCTTTTCAGTAAGTCCTCCGTTTCAAAAAGCTGATCGACCAGCTTTTGAAGCACATCGTTATCCCACGGCTTCAGCAAGTAAACCTTGGCAACATTTTTCTGCAGCGCTTTGAGCACAAGTTTCTCGTCCGAGTAGCCGCTCAGTATGATTCTGATCACATGCGGATATTCCTTCTTCACGGCGGCAAGGAGTTGATATCCGTCCATTTCCGGCATGCGCAGATCACTCACCACCAGGCTGATATCCATGGTTTTCATAATGCCAAGCGCGGACATCGCGCTATCTGCCGTCAAAACATCGTATTCACTGTCAAAAAAGCTGCGTCTGATCGCGTTCAGTATTTCGGGCGCATCGTCCACAAACAGAAGTCTTTTCATCATGCGCCTCCCAGTTCGTTCTCGTCATCCATCACATGCCGGATAGGAAGCTCGATATCAAATACGGCCCCAGACGGCTTCTGATTGGATATGCTGAGCTGTCCGCCGTGTTTGTTAACGATAATATCATAAGATATGCTGAGCCCCAGTCCGGTACCTTGCCCAACATCTTTCGTTGTAAAAAACGGATCGAATATCCGGTTGAAAAAATCTTCAGGGATGCCCGGTCCATCATCGCTGATTCTGATCCGGAAAACTGCTTCCCCGCGCTCCGTGTAAATATGTATTTGCCCTTTTTCTTCACGCTTCTGCGATTTTATCGCATGGATAGCGTTCATCAGAATATTGACAAGCACCTGCTCTATCTGGCCTTTGTTGCAGCATATCTCGTCGTCACCATTCAGATGTTTATGTATTTCAATAGAATATTTATATTCATTCCGGATAATGAGCAAAGACTCCTCAATGATGCTGCTGACACTGTTCAGAACATACTCACCGTCCAAGCCTGCGTGCGCAAAACTTGTAAGCGTAGAAACAATCTTCACAACCCGGGCTATGCCCTCCTTGATATCACCGAAAAGGGGGTCTATTTCCGACATAATATAATCGATCTTATATTGCTTCTCCGCGTTATTGATGTTTTTGGTATATTCACCGTGTTCATTATTGTCACCGTAATGTATCGTCTTATAATAGCCTCTGTAAACATCGATCATTGCAGACATTTTATTCAGAAAGCTGCTTAAAGTTTCAATATTGCTTTTAACGAATCCCAGCGGATTATTGATTTCATGCGCCACTCCTGCGGCCAATTCACCAATCGAAGCCATTTTTTCATTCTGAATGATGCTGAGTTGAGTTTCTTTCAGCAGTTTATTCAGTTTAACCAACTCATGGTTTTTTTGTGACAGCTGCCGGTTCATTTCATTCACCAGCATAAGGCTCTTTCTGGTCTTGACTGCAGCTTTAAGGCGCGACTGCAATTCCACAGACTCAAAAGGTTTATTGATGAAATCATCTGAACCAAGATTAAAGCTCTCCTTCAGGAACTCAGGCTCAGACGTCAGCATAATAACCTGCACATCGTTGAGTATGGTATCCTGGCGAATTCTTGACAACACCTCAAGACCGTTCATGTCAGGCATCATCACATCCATGATCACAATATCAACGCTTTTCTGTTTAATAATATCCAAAGTTTGCATTGAATTCGAACACAGAATCACTTCGCTAATGTCAGGCATTCCTTTTATTTGTGATTCCACCGTTTTCAGAACTAACAGCGAATCATCAACAATCATTACTATCATCTTAAATCCTCGATTCTGTCAGTCCGCTGCAGTCAAAAACCCTTTTTTTACATTAATTCTTTCTACTCATTTATTCATATCGGATATAAATTAAAAGGCCTTAATAACAAATCTCTTAAACAATAACTTCCATCAGATATATTCGTTAATTTAAAAATGAGGCATGCGCCTAATGGATATCATAGCGCGGGATATGTCACACATTGAAATGTATCCCATAATATAATTATAGATTAACTCTTCTGAAGGAGGTTATAAAATTATATGGATGGCAATATTGCTGATAACAGACGTTGTCTGATCGACTCGTTATGTGAAAACGTGGATGAAGTCGTTACCATATGCACCGAGAGCTGTTGTTTTACTGGGCTGCTGTGTGCCGTGACCTGTGACTGTGTGAAGCTCATCCAGTGTGGGCCCACTGTTTGCCCTGGCAGAAATTGCTTTGGTAAAGTAACTATAATCCCGATTGGCCAGATCGAAGCCGTCACTTTCTGCAACACAAGCTTTTAACCCTTGGTTTGGCAGACAATACGATAACTATCCCTGTAGACGCCGAGCGTCTGCAGGGATCAAAGCATTTCAAACTGCGCGTTTACCGCGCAGTTTTGCTTCACGCAAAAAAAGAGCTATAAGCTCTTTTTTGTTAACTGAAAGGATAAACCGTCTAAGCTTTTCCGATATTGAAGAACGCCGCTTTGCCGGGATAAACCGCGGTGAGACCTAGTTCCTCCTCGATGCGCAACAGCTGGTTGTATTTAGCAACACGATCTGTCCGCGACGGTGCGCCAGTTTTGATCTGGCCTGCGTTCATCGCTACCGAAAGATCTGCAATGGTGACATCCTCCGTCTCGCCGGACCGGTGGCTGATGATAGCCGTATATCCGGCCTTGTGCGCCATCTCCACCGCTTCCAGCGTTTCCGTCAGCGTTCCGATCTGATTGACCTTGATCAGTATGCTGTTCGACGCTTTATCGTTTATACCCCGTTCCAGCCTCCGCGTATTGGTGACAAACAGATCGTCGCCCACAAGCTGAACCTTTTTTCCCAGCTGCTGCGTGAGCATCTGCCAGCCTGCCCAGTCTTCCTCGGACAAACCGTCCTCCAGCGAAATGATTGGATACTGGCCGCAAAGCTTCTCCCAGAACCTCACCATATCATCGGTGGACAGGCTGAGCCCCGACTTCCAGAAAAGATACTTGCCCTCTTCGCCATTCTCCCTGGAGGCTTCATACATCTCCGTGGCGGCGGCATCGATCGCCAGCATGAAGTCCGCGCCCGGCTGGTAGCCGGCCTTCACGACCGCTTCCAGTATCGTCTCAACCGCTTCCTCATTGGACCTGAGGTTGGGCGCATAGCCTCCCTCATCACCTACGGATGTGCTGTAACCTTTTATCTTCAGCACCTTTTTGAGGTGGTGGAATACCTCGGCGCTCATCTGTAGCGCTTTTCTGAAGCTCTGCGCGCCCACGGGCATAACCATGAATTCCTGTATATCCACGCTGTTGTCCGCATGCTTGCCGCCGTTGATGATGTTCATCATGGGCACAGGAAGCTTACGGGCATTGCAGCCGCCGATATAGCTGTAAAGCGGAAGGTCCGCCTGCATCGCTGCTGCTTTCGCAACCGCAAGCGAGACAGCCAGCATGGCGTTTGCACCCAGCGCCGACTTATTTTCCGTGCCGTCCCGAGCGATCATTGCATAATCGATATCCGCCTGGTTCCGGGCATCCATTCCGATAATCAGTTCCGAGATGATATCATTGACATTAAGGGCGGCCTTTTCAACGCCGCGGCCCAGATAGCGCCCTTTGTCGCCATCCCGAAGCTCCACAGCCTCAAACTGGCCGGTGGATGCGCCCGAAGGTACGGATGCACGCGTTCTGGCGCCGCCCGACAACTCCACCTGAGCCTCGACAGTGGGGTTCCCGCGGCTGTCCAATATCTCTCTGGCAAATACGTCAACAATGGTAAACATGGCTTTATCCCCTCCTCATATTGATTATACCACAGATACTGCCTGCTATAACCCATTATTTCCTGCACTGTTTAATATGATTTACATACTGTCAAAATGAAATGAAGGGCCGGTAAAACACCCTTCATTCCAATGGAGGTCATCAAGTCTTTGAACTTTCAGCCATTCGTATCGCTTCACGGACAATGTTACCACAATCCTTCGATGAAACGCCGCCCCATCCTTGAGCCGCCACGATGTTCTCTACTCCCAATCGTTTAGCAATCTCCATTTTCAAGGTTTCTGACATCATCGTTTGTCTCGACATTGTATGCACCTCCTGCTTTTTTACAGTTAGTCAACTGCTATATTAGTATATCCAATTTACAAACTTTTCACTTAATTAATAGAATATCTATATTTTGGTTATCCATCTTTTATTTACATGTGTATTATGTTGAAACAGCGGAAAAATATCAGTAAAAGGAGGTGAATAAATTGGCAACAAACAACAGCAATCAGACACTGGTGCCTCAGGCCAAACAATTACTCAATAACATGAAGTACGAAGTGGCTACAGAAATCGGCGTTAACCTCAAACAGGGGTACAACGGCGACATTTCGTCCCGGGAAGCCGGCCGCGTTGGCGGAAACATGGTCAAGAAGCTGATACAGTATGCTGAAACCAGCATGCCGGGTGGGAAGTTCTAACCGCAAAACATAAAAAGGAAGGGCATATGCTCTTCTTTTTTTACTCTTTTAGCAGATCTCATATCCTCCCTGCGCCTGCTGTAAGGGCACGGTTCGCCCTCGCGCATATTTCGGAGAATGGGCCGTATTAAAAAACGGACATGCGTTTACATGCCCGTTAGAATGACAATTCGTTTATGGCGCAGTGTTAGATCAGCTTTTCAAAACCGCCTTCCAACTGTTCCAATTGCCTAGCGGCGTGATCGGCATCTGCGCCGCGCACAGCGAAATAGATTTTGATCTTTGGCTCGGTGCCCGAAGGCCGGATGCATATCCAGGCGCCGCCGTCCAGCAGCAGTTTGAGCGCGTTGGTATCCGGTAGCTCGATATCCGTGATCGTACCGTCCGCGAAGGTGCGTTTGCGGGACTGATAGTCCTCGACGCACGCCACCGGAACGCCTGCGATGTCCGTCACCGGGTTCTCGCGTAGCTTCTTCATCAGCGCCTGCATCTTCTCCATGCCGTCCAGTCCAGCAAAAGCGATATTCTTCACTCTCTCGCGGAAATGACCGTACTTTTCGTACAGCGCATCCAGCACGTCGAGCAGCCCTTTGCCCTGCGCGCGATAATGCTGGGCCGCCTTGCACAGCAGCAGCCCTGCGAGTACGCCGTCCTTGTCGCGGGCAAACGTGCCGGCCAGAAAGCCGTAGCTCTCCTCAAAACCGAAAACGAATTCCTTGTCCGTCCCCTCATTTTGCGCAATGATCTCGGATATAAAGCGAAAGCCCGTCAGCACGGTGTGGCAGACGACGCCGTACCCGCGCGCGATCTCTTCCGCCATATCGGTGGATACAAACGAGCGTATCACATAATCGGTGGCTTTCAGCGTGCCAGCGGCTTTGCGCTTCTGCAGCAGATAATCGATCAGTATACAGCCGATCTGGTTGCCGGACAGCATTGTAAAGCTGCCGTCGGCCCGGCGCACCGCCGCCCCCATCCTGTCCGCGTCTGGATCGGTGCCTATCGCGATCTCGGCACCCAACTGTCCGGCCAGCTCTATCGCCATCTTCATGGCGGAAGGGTCTTCCGGATTGGGCGATTTGACGGTGGGGAACAGTCCGTCCGGCTGTTTCTGCGCCTCAACGATATAAAACTCCCGTATGCCCGCCGCGGGGAATACATTCTGCGCCGTGCGCAGCCCGGAGCCGTGCAGCGGCGTATACACCACCTTGAAGCCCTCGGCGCTGTCAGTGCCGCACAGCTCCGCAATATGCCGGTAGTAGGCGTCGTCGATCTCATCACCCACCTCGCAGATAAGCCCCTGCTCTATGCCTTGTGCAAGGTCAACGCGCTTCACGTCGCGGAACGCGTCCAGTGACTGTATGCACTCCATCACGCTAAGGCTTTCCTCCGGTCCCAGCTGTCCGCCGTAGGAGGCGTAAACCTTGTAGCCGTTGTAGTCCTTGGGATTGTGGCTGGCCGTGATCACGATGCCGCCGTCCGCCTTATAATAACCGACGGCGAAAGACAGCTCCGGCACGCTGGTCAGCTGTTTGAACAGGCAGGCTTTGATGCCGTTTCCGGCGAACACGCA
>JAEWWC010000244.1 GCA_023396555.1 Bacillota bacterium | reverse complement strand
CAGTATGCGGAAGCCGTCAAAGGACGGCGGCACATGCTTATTGGCAGCCTCGATCTCTGTGGTCACGATGTCGTTGTTCTGCCATATGAAGAACGCCGTGAGCACCACCGCCAGCACGGCCAGTATGATCAGCATCCTGCGTTTGTTCCTTCTTTTTTTGACTTTCACTCTGCCACGCTTGCCATTGTGTTTTTATCCAAATCCATTCCCAGATAGACCGCTCCGTCTATCGGGTTGTCGTAATACGGTTCGATGATGTCAAAGCCCAGCTTCCGGTATAACCGGACCGCCGGCAACATGGTGTCCAGCGTGTCCAACACGATGCGACGGTAACCGATGGCCGCCGCGTCCCGGATGATGCGCCGTGTCAGCGTTTCACCCAGCCCGCTGCCGCGGAATTCCGGCCGGACATAAAGGCGCTTCATCTCACAAATGCCTTCATCAAGCGGGCGCAGCGCGACGCATCCCGCTGCTTTTCCGTCCTCGCGTGCAACATAAAGCCGTCCGCCGGGCAGCGCATAGCGCCCGGGCAATGACATAAGCTCCTGCTCGAATGACTGAAAGCAAAGATCCACGCCCAGCCAACCGGCGTATTCTCTGAACAGTGCTCTGATGTCATCCAGCGCGTCATATGCTAATACGATCTGCATCTCTCCTGTCACCTCTCGTATATTTACTATATCATGACAACACACAAAGTACATAAAAAACTATGTTTTCCTTTCCGAGACAAACAAAAACTCCCGCCGGGGATGCCGACAGGAGCTTTGGTGGGCTTTTGCCCGATCAGATGCGAATCAAATTATACGGCCTGAACATTGGCAGCGCGGAGCTTGCTGCTGTTCCGGGGATCTTTTTCGACATCAAACGTGACTCTCTGGCCTTCCGAAAGCGTCTTGAAGCCATCAGACTTGATGCTGGAGAAGTGCACAAACACATCGTCTCCGCCTTCATCGTTAGCGATAAATCCAAAACCCTTGCTCTCGTTAAACCACTTAACTGTACCTTTATACATCAAAGATACCTCCTTAAAAAATAGCGCGTTCAGATATAAAAAAATCCACATCCGCCAGTAAACCATGAAACGAACGCATGACTTACAAAGCAAACATGTGAATCGAATCGTACATCTGAACAACAATAGTATATTACCACAGCCTGAGAATAATTCAAGTATTTTTTCTCGGATCAGCCGGGTTTTAGCATAAATTTCGCATTAATTGTATCATTCCGCAAAACGGTATATAATTATGGCATTATAAAATCATATGAGGAGCAATTCATGCAGACTGAGGCCATTACCGCAGCAAAAGCCGCGTTTGATATAGAAGCTGACGCCATCCGGCGCATACCCGACAACATGAATTTTGATGCTTTTCAGCGAGCGGTTGACACCTTAAGCCAGGCTGAACGCATTGCCGCCAGCGGGTGTGGCCACTCCGGCATCGCCTGCCGGCACTTTGCCCACCTGATGTGCTGCATTGAGCGCCCGGCGCGCTTCATATCCCCCGCGGAGGCCGTACACGGCGCAACCGGGTATATTCAGAAGGGTGACGTGATGGTGCTGGCATCCCGCGGGGGCAAGACTGCCGAGCTACTGCCCATATTGGATATATGTCAGAGGAAACAGGCAGTCATCGTCGCCGTGACTGAAAACATGTCTTCCCCTCTGGCGATCGGCGCGGACATTGTACTGCCTATGTATGTGGAGCGCGAAACAGACAAGTACAATAGTCAGGGTACCACCAGCTTTGTGGTGCTGTGTGCCATATTCGATGCGCTGCAGGCTGCGTTGATTGAGCTGACGGGCTACCGGAACGAACAGTTCTCGCTGATCCATCCGGGGGGCGCGGTTGGTGAGCGCCTTAACGCCTCGCAGCCATAAACAATCCACAATTTTTTAAAATATCCCAATAAGTTATTGCAAATTATTATGATTAATGATAGAATAGGCACAATAAAAATGAGGAGGTTATTGATATGAATCAGAAGATAGCTTCACTGATCAACGAACAAATCAACAAGGAACTGTTCTCGGCGTATCTCTACATTGATATCGCCAACTTCTACGCTAACGCCGGCCTCTCCGGCTTCGAAAACTGGTTCTTTGTGCAGGCACAGGAGGAGCGTGACCACGCGATGCTGTTCCGCACCTACATGCTCAACAACGATGAAGTGATCACTCTGACTGCCGTGGACGCACCAGGGAAAACCTATGAAGATTATATGGCGCCGCTCAAGCTGACGCTTGAGCATGAGCAGATAGTGACAGCCTCCATCAACAACATATACGCCGCCGCTTATCAGGAGAAGGATTTTCGGGCCATGCAGTTCCTCGACTGGTTCATCAAGGAGCAGGGCGAGGAAGAAAAGAACGCCACCGACCTGATCCGCAAATACGAGCTTTTCGGCGGCGACTCCAAGGGGCTGTACCTCCTGGATCAGGAGTTGGGTACGCGCGTATATGCCCCTCCGTCGCTGGTTCCGTAATACATACTTTGTCATGAACATTATAAAACCGCCAATCCGTAATGACTGGCGGTTTTGTTCTTTTACGGTCGATTTCAGCCGATGGCTGCAGCCAGCTCGCTCCGCTTCTTTCGACGAACATGGACGATGAAGAACACCAGCACAATGATGAAGGAGAGCGTCTGAGCAATGGCTATACGAATGGTCTGCATTTCATCCATGCCGCCCGAGGTCGCGATATGCAGCAGGTTGATGCCACGTTATTGACAAAATGCGTCGCCATACCGGCCCATATGGAACCCGTCACCTTGAGCAGCATGCAGTACTGAACGGCGAGCAGCGTACTGGTGACAACCAGCAGCAGGCCGGACATCAGCGCTCCCATCACAGATTGTTCACCATCTATCACGTTGCGCACCGGCTGCGCGATATGCCAGATGCCAAAAAGCACCGATGAATACAGGCAGGCCTTCAGGAAGGAATGCTTCTCTTCCATCATGCGCAGGAACAAGCCGCGGAATACGCTTTCTTCCATCACCACATTGATGATATTTCCTGCGATGCAGATGAGAACGAACAGCAGCCCGCCCTGCAGCGCGTTGTTGCCCTGAATCGCGTAGCAGGTCACAAAAAACTGCAGAGTCGGCCCGTTGCCCGCCGACGATTGTATCAGCATTTCCACGCCATAGGCTACGGCAAACACACCGATGGCCAGCAGCAAGCCAAGAAGTATACCCCTTAATGCCTGGTTCGCACGAAACCCGATATCGGACCACCTGTATTTTAGCCACCACACTGCCACCTGCCAACAGAGCGATTCCGATCAGCTTATGTATAAAAGCCTCTCCGATCAACGTTTGATCCGTTCGGATGAAGATATTCTATACCCCTGAATACAAAACATATTAGATAAAACAATAGTATAAATAGGGCGGGACGCGTCTTTGCGTTTCTGAACATACAAACACCTCTGAGCCTTATTTTATCGGTGATACCCAATGTATACAGCAAACCAATCTAAAGCATGAACTTAATAAAGCCATTGAATATTTTGCAGTATTGTCAAGTTGAGTTTCCCTGTTTTCTGTCAGAGCATAGCTGTAATATTTTCCAGATCCCTGATCCAGCCCGTTAAAACGGCGCTGTGTTCTTCTAGCTTCTTTTTGTCTCTCTCATATCCCTGCAAAAGCTGGTACTGATGCTGATAATATTCCTTCAGCTTGATAAAGCTCTTTTTGAATGCCGCGAGGGCGTCAATATCATGGCCGGATGCGGCGGCCTCCATCCGGGCGATCGTCCCTTCAAATTGTTCTGCGGATTCCCCCACCGTCTTCTTGAAATCGCGCAGCACCCACTGCCGCTCAAACACGTTGCGGCTTTTCCAGCCTTCGTACTGCTCCCTGAAGGTGGCCGCTGCCTGATGGACAAGCGAAAGCAGAGTTGTCCAGTCGGCAGCCGCCGAATCCGCCTTTTCACTTGCGCTGTCATCTTCGTAAAGTCCTGCGTCGATAAGAGCCTGAATGGAGCTGATCTCCATACCGTTATACTGCCCGGCGCGGACCACGGACAGCGCAAAGCCTGTGCCTGCTTCTTCTGCGCTCAAAATGTGCTTTTCATTCATCGCGTAGAAGGCATCAACGGACATCCCCATTTCATCCGCGATGATGCCGATTGCCTTTGCAGCAGTCTCCGTCTTCACAAGGCCGGGGCCTATGGCGTAGGTGCACACGCCTGTGTCCTCCAGCTCACCGGCTAGCGTGCTGCTCAGCTCCACCTGCGCCGTTTTAAACACCTCGTACGCGCCCATGTACGGTGCGGCCCCGGATGACGGCACGAACACGATGACGCCGCTGCCTTTTGTTCTCATATCAGGCAGGAACAGCTGCGTCAGCGCCAGCGGCGCGCGGAAGTTGACGGCATAGCTTTTATCCCAGTCCTCCAACGATACAGCATCCACTGCGCCGATGGGCGTGATCGTCGCATTGTGAAACAGCACATCCACAAAGCCATATTTTTGGAGGGCCTGCGAATAAAGCTTTTGAAGCTGCGCGTCGTCGCTGATGTCGATCTCATAATACTCGGCGCTTCCCGAGCCGTATTCCGCCTCGAGCGTCTGCTGTGCGGACTTTCCCTTTTCCGCATCAAGCTCCGCTATGATGACATGTGCTCCCAGCCAGCAAAAAGCGCGGGCCGCTTCAAAGCCAATGCCTCCGCCAGCGCCCGTCAGCAGCACAGTTTTATCCTTTAAAGTGGTGCGCGGCAAGCCGCTGGCTTCTATCAGCATCACATTCCTCCGTATTGTTGTCAATTCTGCCAGTGTATTTTATCACATTATGCCAAAAAGAGAAACGCAAATCACGAGCTGGTTACCGCAAATTCCGAATGGCTGTAATATATGCATCGCAATGTGGAAATGCTTTTATCGAGGTGATGTATTTTGTATTATGCTTATATGTTCCCGGATGAACATATTGCCGCACAGAAAAACGGTCTGCCGCTTGTACTGCCGCTGGGTAATATTGAATATCATGGCGCTCACAGTGTGTGCGGCACCGATATCATAATCACGGAATCGGTAGCGCGCCTACTGGAGCAAGAATCGGAAATCGTTCTGGCTCCCACCTTCAATTACGGACCTTCCAGCTATGCAGCGTCCGGCCCGGACAAAGGCACGATTCATGCGGATATGGACGTATTTGAACAGTTCGTCAAAGGCATACTGCGAGCCTTCATTGAGGGCGGATGGAGCAACATCTATATCCTTATCCATCATCAGTATGACATGGAGCTGGAGTTTCCTATGACGTTGGCCTGTTTGAAGGCTGCCAAGCAGCTTTTCTTCGATATGATGGAGGTTCAGCAGGGCCGCGGATGGTTCGCTCAGTCCATAGACCTCAACAATGTTCTTGCGAGAATGAACACCGTGAAGGTGCTGCCCGTGATGAGCCGGGAAATACAGGATACCGTGGGGTATGACCATGCCGGCAAAGTGGAATGCTCACTCCTCGCTGCGCTGCGCCCCGACATTATGCTGGTGGACGACAGAAAAATAGAAGGCGGCGAATGGTTTGCCCAAAGCGCCGCCGATTATTCCGCTGATTTTGGAAAACACATACTCGATATGTGTCTTGTTGATCTGAAGAAGAAGATCATCTGACATTGTTATTTGATCGCGTAACCGCGAAAGCCCATATCCAGCAGTTCCCCGAGCATATCCCGTCCGGGCGATTCCGGAAGTCTGTCCAGAATACGTCCGGCTCTGGCAATGTATTTTGTCAGAACGGATTGCGTTTTCTCAATACCTTCCGTTTCCCGGATCAGGCTGATGAGCTGCATCATCTCTCTTTTCGAGACCTTTTTGCCCCCAGGTACACTCAGTACATCTTCCAGCTTGCTCATGACCGAAGAATCCACCATCGCCGCCAGTATCACCGGCAGCGTGATAACGCCTTCCTTTAAGTCGTTGCCCGCCGGTTTGCCGGTGGTATCCGCGCTTTCCATGATATCCAGCAGATCGTCCTTGATCTGAAACGCGATGCCGTAATACCCGCCGAAGCGCGCTACCAGCTTCACCTGGTCTTCCGAGAGCCCGCCAAGGTGCGCGCCGGCTGCACAGGATGCCATAAATAAAGCTGCCGTCTTGCGGCTGATGCGTGACAGATACGTCTTAAAGCCCGGAACCTTGCCGCGCCCGCGGAACTGTTCAACCTCGCCCACGCATACTTCTTCTATCGCCCGGGCCAGCTGCTTCATGTAATCCACCGGCAGGCCTGCAGAAGCCAGCGCCAAAATCGACTTTACATATAGATAATCTCCGGTGAACACAGCCGTATTCACGCCTTCGCGTGCATATACGGTGGGCAGGTTCCGCCGCAGCGGCGAGTTGTCGATGATGTCGTCATGCACCAGTGTGGCGGTATGCAGCAGTTCTATGCTGATGGCTGTGCTGATCACCTTCTCGCGATGATACTCCCCCATCATCGACGACGCGATGGTCATCGCCGGGCGGAGCCGTTTACCGCCGCTGTTGATGAGCTCCACAGACAGCTTGTCCAAATATGAATTTACGCCTTTATGCGAGCGGAACTGTCCGAGCATCTCCTGCTCGAATAGTTCCAGCTCAGCCTTCAAAGCGGGCATGTTTTCCCACACGATATATGAACCCTCCGGGCTATTTGACCTTCGGCAGACCGTTTCTGCCGAAAATCAGAGTGAGACGGCCATTCTTCTTGGTCGCATCCCAGACCCTGCCCAGATACGGAAGCACCCAGTGATCCAGACCGAACGCCCGGCCCGCACCCGCCGCCATGGCAATACCGGCAAAAAACATCCACCACGTGGTGTCGTAAATGCCAGTCGTCGTCATGAACATTGCGATAAGCCCCAGCGACGCGATGGACGAAAGGAAAGTGAAGGTACCCGAGAATATCGCGAGGCCCACAACGATTTCCATAATGACGATAAATATCTGAAAGAACATCGCCCAGCCGTCCGTGGCCAGCACCCAACCGTTCACGATCCAGTCGACCAGGAAGAACTTGATGCGAAACGTCATCGTGCTGTCGGACTTGTCAAGGAATACGCCCAGCCAGCTCCAGTCAATGTTGATCAGGTGCTGAACAGCCGTCGCTGCGCCATCTGCAGCGCCCGCCGCGGCACCGGTAGCCGTTGCTGCCGCATCGGCAGCGCCAGCTGCGCCCGCTGCACCGGCAGTTGCCGCGGACGTACCGTCAGCGCCGCCGTATCCCAAAAACGCAGCCAGCTTAGGATCCGTCATCCAGCCTTCCAATATTTTCTTCAAGCCTTCATAGAACCAGGTCCAGCCCAGATACAGACGCAGCGGCACCAGCCACCAAGCCTGAACCTTCTTCGTATAGTTTCTCTGCAGAAAACGCTTATGCTGCCTGCGTTCGAGCACTTCGTCCTGCAGGTATTTCCATACACCGGAGAGGCCCAGTATGCCATGCAGGTAGTGCATGTTGACGACGTACTTCATGATAAGCGATATCCAACGGCCCGGGCGAACGCCCATCAGATCGGCTACCGCAAAATAGTTACCGATGCAGACCATAACGCCATGCAGCTTCACCTTTATAGTTTTAAGTTCTTTCCCCCGAATATCGGCAAGTATGTTGTGGGCTGCGCCTTCCGCAGTCTGGATTGCTGTTTCCACCATGGCCGGATACGCTTTGCCCTTTTCGTCCAGCAGTGCGCCCACGTCGCCAATTGCATACACATTGCTGTATTTTGTGCGGCAGAATTCATCCACGCACAGACGTCTTGCACCACCTTTTTCGAGTTCCACCATGCATTCAACATCTTCCGATGCGCGCACACCGGCTGCCCAAATAAGCGTGTGAGTGCCGATGGTTTGCCCGTTACCAAGATCAATGGACTCTGCCGTCACGTTTTTGACCGCGGTGGACAGTATGATCTCAATGCCCAGCTTCTTTTCCATGTAGTCGTGCGACCGCTTGCTGTTTTGGTCGCACAGGTTGCTCAGCACGCAGTGCAGCATGTCCACAAGCATCAAGCGGACTTCGTCACGCCCGATTTTGTGTTCACGGCAAAGCTTCTTGACCCACTGGCCGATCTCACCGATCATCTCCACGCCGGTGAAGCCCGCGCCGCCAACCACGAAAGTCAGCAGCCGTTTGCGGCGTTCCTTGTCAGTCTCCGTCGCTGCTTCAAAGAAGCAGTGCTCAATGTGCTCGCGGATTCTGATCGCATTCTCAACCGACCAGAGCGGGAAGCCGTTTTCTTCAAGGCCGGGTATACCAAAATAGTTCGGTTTTGAGCCATTGGCCATAATCAGATAATCGTAAGGATATGTATGAGCTAACGAAATGACCTTTTTGTTTTCAAACTCAAACTTTTCAATGTTGTCCAGCACAACATTAACCCGAGTATTCCTGAAAATTTTGCTGAGCGGTACCTTTACGGCATCTTCTCCCACTCTGTTTCCCGCGACTTCGTGTATCTCCGTCAGCAGCGTATGGTAAGGGTTACGGTCGATGATCGTAATATCGAGATCATCTCTTCTTCCCCTCTTGTGAAGCTGTAAAGCCGCTTCAATACCGGCATAACCGGCTCCAACAATAACAATTTTCTTTGGCATGGCTCTCCTCCCCAACACTTAAAATCACAAACCGTCCAATACCGCCCTGACAATGAGGAAAAGCCGAACCACTGATAGAGATCAGGGCGGCCGCCTCATTTGATTTTATCAAACGGTCAATATTATCATAATTCATCCGGCAGTTTTTAACCGCATCAATTACAACGGTGCCGTTGTCAGCAGCCAGATGACATTACGTACAAAATATCAAAAAGCTATGACGCAGCTATAGCATAGCAGTAAAATCACAGCGTGCGCCCAAAAGACTAACGCTATATTTTAAAACCAACTGCTTCATAGTCAGGGTATTGGTACTGACAGCAATGAATTTTTTCGTTCATTTTAATTGATAAGCACCTATTCCCTATGATTTTTTTATCATATCAGAACGATTCCTAAAAGTAAATGACATACTTTTCACGATCTCATACAAATTTGATACATATACTAGTCTATTTTATATTTTCTAATAATTTCTTCCATGATAAAGCACTAATGGCTAAGAATTCTTTATTGAAAGTCCTTATCAATAGTGTTATAATCGACAAATCCAAGACAACCGTACATAAATACGGTGGCATATGGATAAAATTGTCATAAAGTTTTTGGGAGGGTAGTAATGAAAAAATTTCTATTGGTCATGTTGGTATCAGTGATGGTACTTGCCATGGCGCTCGCGGGCTGCGGCAACAAGACGCCCGAAGCCCCGGCGGCGACCGAGGCCCCGGCGGCGACCGAAGCTCCGGCAGCGACTGAAGCTCCGGTGGCGACTGAAGCTCCGGCAGCCGGTGCTGTCAAGACAGGCCTCGGCTCTGTGATCAGCATCGCGAAGTCTACCGGCGCTACAGCTGATGCTCCGGCTCTTGCTGAAGCTGACATCGTTTCCGCTGCGGTTACGCTGGATGCCGATGGCAAAATCCTCAATGTCAAGATCGACATGACGCAGTCCAAGGTTAACTTTGACGCTGCCGGCCAGCTGACAGCGGATACAGCTGCCGAAGTGAAAACCAAAGTGGAACTCGGCGACGAGTACGGCATGAAGAAAGCCTCCGGTATCGGCAAAGAGTGGTATGAGCAGGCTGCCGCGCTGGAAGACTGGATGGTTGGCAAGACGATCGACGAAGTGATGGCTATGGAGCTGACCGCAGAAGGCACCCCTGCCGACGCTGATCTGACCTCTTCCGTCACCGTTCATGTGGGCGATTACCTGAACGCCGTCAAGAAGGCTGTCGACAATGCTCAGGACTTTGGCGTGGCTGTGACCGGCGCAACCAAAACCGGCCTCGGCAACGTGGTTTCCGTAGCGAAGTCTGTTGGCGCTACGGCTGAGGCTGAAGGCGCTGCCCAGACGGACGATGTGATGATGGCTGTGACGCTGGACGAGTCCGGTAAGATCGTGGGCGTTGTGCTCGATACTGCACAGGTTAAGATCGGCGTGGATTCCAAGGGCGCTATCACCAGCGATCTGGCTGCGGCTCTGAAGACTAAGGTTGAGCTGGGCGACGAGTACGGCATGAAGAAAGCTTCCGGCATCGGCAAAGAGTGGTATGAGCAGGCTGCGGCTCTGACTCAGTGGATGATCGGCAAAACCGTTGACGAAGTGGCTGCAATGGAACTGACCGCAGAAGGCACCTCGGCTGACGCCGACCTGACCGCTTCCGTCACTGTCCATGTTGGCGACTACATCAAAGCGCTGCAGAAAGCTGCGGCTAACGCTGACTGATCACCTTTTACCAAAGTAAGGAGACAATCCCTCCAAAGCGATTTGGAGGGATTTTTCTTTAAACACGGTGCCTCCCTCTCAGCAAATAAGCCGCCATGCCGTTCAAACAGGCTGTTGGTTTACTTTATACCCTTTTTAGGGTAAAGTGGAATGAAATCAGAAAAGCCTCATGCAAGCTTTTCGTTATTACAGTATCGGGGTTTTTACAAATGAAGAAAACTATGATTTTTTTGCTGGCTGCGGTTATGCTGGCTTCTATATTTACAGGCTGCACCAGCGAAGCAAAGTACAGCAAATATCAGAGCGATTTCATGGACACGTTCGACACCGTGGTTATCGTGATGGCTTACACACAGACTGAGGAACAGTTCGACGAACTGCTGGGTATTGCCCACGATGAGTTTTTATATATGCACAAACTGTTCGACATATATCATAGCTACGATGGCATCAACAATGTGAAAACGATCAACGACAATGCCGGTATCCAACCCGTCAAGGTGGATGCCCATGTCATTGAGCTCATTAAAATGGCCAAAGAGTGGTACGAAAAATCGGACGGCCTCATCAACATTGCGCTGGGCTCCGTTCTGTCCATCTGGCACGACTATCGCGAGGCTGGTATCGATGATCCGGGCAGCGCCCAGCTTCCGCCGATGGACGCACTGAAAGCAGCCAGTCTTCATACTGATATAGATAAAATCATCATCGACGAAGAGGCTTCCACCGTGTTCCTTGCAGACAAGGACATGCGGCTTGATTTGGGCGCGGTCGCCAAAGGCTATGCGACGGAGGTCGTAGCCGATATGCTCGCCGAGAAGGATTATAATTCAGTGCTCATCAGCGCGGGCGGCAATGTACGCGCAATCGGCCATCCGCTCGATGGAAGACGCCTGAAATGGGGCGTGGGCATCAAAGACCCGGACAGCCCGCTCGCCGGATCTGTCGACGAGTCAAATCTGCTTGATGTGGCTTTCGTGACAGATCTTTCCGTGGTGTCCAGCGGTGTCTATGAGCGGTTCTACACCGTAAACGGTAAACAGTATCACCATCTGATTGATCCGGCCACACTGATGCCTGCTGACTACTACAAGGCTGTCACGGTGATTACCGCCAACTCGGGCGTTGCTGATCTGCTCTCCACCGTGCTTTTCCTGATGCCGCCGGATAAGGCCGTTGATTATGCAGAGAAACTTGACGGCGTAGAAGCCCTGTGGGTGATGCCGGATAACGAACTCATGATGACCTCCGGCGTTAAGCCGCTGCTCCGCGATTTGGGCGGCGCGTCCGCAGAAAAAGCTTCCTGATATAAAAACAGCGGTGGCCTTTAAGTTTATACTAAAGGTCACCGCTTATAAAAAATGTTTGAAGCTAAGTAATAGTAGTCATTCCTCTTCTTTATCGTCTGATTCCGACGGCGCGGCCACCGGTTCGTTTTCCGGCTGCGGGCTGTGCGTCAGAAAATACTCATATAAGTAATTGGTATCAGTCATTCTCATCCTCCCTGAATTCTAAAATATCCCCAGGCTGGCAGTTCAGCTCCACGCAGATCGCATTCAACGTCGAAAAGCGTATGGCTTTAGCCTTCCCTGTTTTCAGTATTGATAAATTGGCCTTCGTTATACCCACCTTATCCGAAAGCTCGTTGAGTGAGATTTTCCTTTTGGCCATCATGACATCAAGGTTAACGATAATTGCCAATGCGATCCTCCCATCTCAAATCGTCAGGTCGTTCTCGTCTTTGAGCCGAATGGCCTTGTCGAAAACAGCCGCCAGCGTCTGACAGAACAAGCTTGCAAGCACAGCCAGCACTGCCACAACAGGGGTCAGTACAGTAAAATCGATCAAAGACTTGACGACCAGTACCAGAGCGGCTGCGGCGCAGACATAAGACGTATACTTCAGATAAAGCACGTTGTTGTAGACAAAAGGCGAGCTTCTGATCACTGTTTTCAAAAGCTTGCGCAGAAACACAATTATGAACCAGCAGCACAGACAGCACATTTCCAGCAAGGCAAACGATAGCCACTTGTCATTAGAGGTGCCCGTAAAATACCCGTTTATGATTCTTTCATCCATCAATGCAGTCATGAAAGGCAAAGCGATGATAAAAATGGTACCCAGCACGAGCGTGATCTCTAGCAGGCGCTGCAGTATCAATGGGATGTTCCATAAGCTTTTATCCATGTTTCACCTCCATCAAGCGAGAGAATAGCATACTGAATACCCAAAGTCAACGATTAATTATTGGTTTTCAATAATTATATATACTTGTCCTCAATTCTGGACAGTTTCTGTGATATGATGCATGTTTAAGGGGGTGTTCATGATGGATACGGGGATATACATACTGACAGGCACTTGCGTAATACTGCTTTTGGCGGTCCTGCTGGTGCTGCTGCTTAAAAAGAACAGGTTCGGGGATGTAGGTGCATCGCTGGAGCGCTTGGAATCCACACTGTTCCGGCTACTGGCGGATATGAAAAAACAGAGCGCAGACAGCGCTTACCAGCAGCGCCGAGAGGTGATCGAGATGTTTGGGGCTTTGGGAGACGGCCTGACGCGCACGCTGAACGATACGTCACGCCAAAGCGGCGAAAGCATGGACAAGCTGCGCAATTCTGTGGAAGCCCGGCTGAAGGAGATAACCGAGACGACGGAAAAGCGGCTGGAGCAGATGCGAAAGACGGTGGACGAGCAGCTGTCCGACATGTTACAAAAGAGGCTGACAGGCTCCTTCAAGCAGGTGTCCGACCAACTGGAGCAGGTGTTCAAGAGCATGGGCGAGGTGCGCAGCCTGGCTGCCGGTGTGGGCGACCTAAAGCGCGTGCTGTCCAACGTAAAGGTGCGTGGCACATGGGGTGAGACACAGTTGGGCGCGCTGATCTCCGCGATGCTCTCTCCCGTACAATACGTCAGCAATGCCGCCGTGAAAGAGAATCGCGAACGAGTCGAGTTCGCCATCGTGATGCCTGGCGCTGCGGGCGACAGCATCCTTTTGCCCATCGACTCCAAGTTTCCTATGGAAGCATACATTAAGAAGGAGGAACTACTGGAAGGCGGAGATTCCGAAACGGCCAAAGATGCGATGAAGTCACTCGCCAAAACGCTGGTGAACGAAGCGAAGCGCATCAGCGATAAATACATCAACCCGCCCGCCACCACCGAGTTCGCCGTCATGTACCTGCCCACAGAGGGTTTGTACGCCGACGCGATATCGATGGGCGTTTCCGACGTATGCCAACGCGAATACCGCGTGACGGTTGCGGGCCCCTCCACGCTCACAGCGCTACTGAACAGCTTACAGATGGGTTTTCGCACGCTGGCTATTGAGCGGCAGTCTGGCGAGGTGCTGCGGCTTCTGGAGGCCATACGCAAGGCATTCTCCTCCTTCACCAACGCAATTGAGAAAACCCAGCGCAGCCTGCAGGCGGCTCAGAACAATCTGGATGACGCCTCACGCAGATCCCGCACGATAGAAAGAGAACTGCAGCTGGTGGATAGCGTGGGCAGCCCGGCGCTGACCGATTCATAAAACCGCCGAGCTTTGAGCCAGTCACAGTGAATCATACATTATGCACCAATTAAACGTCCTCCGCGTAATATACACTAAGCCTTTAGAAAAAAGGACACGAAATACAAGGAGGATATATATATGGGATTTGATGGTGGATGTGGAGGCGGCTTTGGCGGCAACTGCTGCTGGCTGATCATCTTGTTACTGTGCTGCTGCGGCGGCTGTGGCGGCGGCTTTGGCAACAACTGCAATGACGGCTGCGGCGGCGGCTTTGGCTTTGGCGGCGGATGCAGCTGCATCTTTATCATCCTGATTCTCTGCTGCTGCTGTGGCGACGGCTTTGGCTTTGGCGGATGCGGCAACAAGTGCTAAAAGACAGTCCAGAACAAAAAATCCCCGGCGAGAGCAGCTGCTCCTCGTAAATCCGGAGGATAGAACCACACAACATATACACCGCGTGTATATATTTAAGGGGCTTCGATTCCATCGCACGCCCCTCTTTTTTATACTTCGATCAGGCCCTTCACCATATAGCGCGGTGCAAGCGCCTTTAAATCTTGCAGCTCACCGTACCCATACTCCGCGGCGCAGGCATCCACCCCTGCGTTCTGCGCATACCTTAAGTCCGTCACGGTATCGCCGATTACCAGTACGTCTTCCGGTTTCAGATCATATTTTCTCATAAGTGCCAACAAGCTGTCCGGATCCGGCTTGCGTTTATCCAGATCGTCGAATGTCAGCACATCATCCAGCAACCCGAATAAGCCGTGATGCTTCAGTATCTTGTGCGTGGGCGCGCGAAACTTCATCGTCACCACAGCCAGCTTCGCGTCCTCGCCTTTGAGCCGGCGCAGCAGCGCCTCACCGCCCGCGTAGACCTCGCTATGGTCCGCGCACATCTCCTCATAAGCCGCGACAAAAGCGTCCAGCAGCGGCGTCAGCGCGCCCCCTTCCAGACCGGTCAGCTTATTCACCGCGTTTTTGGCTCCCCCGCCGATGGCTTTCTCCACATCGTCCAGAGATGGCTTCTCAAAGCCCGCCTCCACCATCACCTTCTGCATGGCCAGCGCAATATCCAGCTTGGTGTCCACCAGCGTGCCGTCCAGATCAAAAAGATATAGCTTGTACGCCCTGTCTAAACTCATGATGTCATACCTTCTCCGGCGCAAAGCCGATTTTCTTGTAAACCTTGCGAAGCATCCGCAACGCGTTTGTGCCCGCCCGCTGCGCCCCGCCTTGAATCACCTCGTTGAGATACGCCTTGTCGGCACGGATGCGCGCGTATTCCTTCTGCAGCGGTTCCAGTTCGGCAACCACAGCGTCCGCAACACGTGATTTCAGCGCGCCATAGCCCTGCCCCTCGAACTCCTTCTCGATTTCGTCAAACGACAGGCCTGTCACCGCCCCGTATATCGACATCAGGTTGGAAACGCCCGGTTTGTCCTCACAGTAGCGAATCTGGCCGTCCGAATCGGTGACGGCGCGCTTGAACTTGCGCTGAATGGCCTCGGGCGGGTCCAGCAGCGACACGTAGGCGTTCTCGTTGCTGTCCGACTTGGACATTTTGTTCACGGGATCCGCGAGGCTCATCACGCGCGCACCCGCCTTGGGGATGTAAGGCTCCGGTACCACGAACACGTCGCCGTATATGTTGTTGAAGCGTATCGCGATGTCCCGCGTGATCTCAAGGTGCTGCTTCTGGTCCGCGCCCACCGGAACCAAGTCCGCCGAATACAGCAGTATGTCTGCGGCCATCAGCACCGGGTATGTAAACAGCCCCGCGTTGATGTTGTCCGCATGCCGCTCGCTCTTCTCCTTGAACTGCGTCATGCGGGAAAGTTCGCCGATATACGTATAGCAGTTCAGCACCCACATCAGCTCAGCGTGGCAGGACACGTGGGACTGGCAAAACATGATGTTCTTCTCCGGCGACAGGCCGGCAGCCAGCAGCAGCGACAGAGTATCGAGGCAGCGCTTGCGCAGGTCCGCCGCGTCCTGACGCACCGTCAGCGCGTGCATATCCACCACACAGTAATAGCAGTTGTATTCGTCCTGCAGCTTCACCCAATTTTTGATCGCGCCCAGATAGTTGCCTATCGTCAGCACGCCGGACGGCTGCACGCCCGAGAATATCGTCTTTTTATCACTCATGGAGCTTCCCCCTTGTTACCTGGCGATTTCAATGATCTCGATTCTGTCGTCATCATAAAGAAAGTCGATGATGGTCTGCGCGGATTGCTCCGCTTCCGCGGGACCCAAAGCGGCCAGCGCGAAACCGAGGCGCGCCAGCTGCCATTTGTCGTTGTCTCCGCTCTCGATCACCGACACGTTGAAACGGTTGCGGCAGCGTTCGCGTATGCTTTTGACGACCATGCGCTTATCCTTGAGGCTCTGAGCGCCGGCGACGGTAAACGTCACCTCGAACACCGCAGCGTCCATCGCTTTACAGCGCCTCCAGCACCGCGCTGCGCATCGCATCCCGCTCGATCAGAGCTTGATGCCTTACCGGCTTGCTCTCCAGCTCAACGATCTGCTGCGGCAGCTTCGTGCCCGTCAGCTCGCTCATACGGCGGGACAGCGCGAACGCATCCATACCCTCTGTGTTCTCGCCCAACGAATTCAGCACGTCCTGCGGGAACTTGTACGGCGATGCAGTGGAAACGATCACCGTCTTCGTGCTATCACCTGTCGCTCTGTACTTCTCGTACACGGCGGCGGCGACGGCTGTATGTGTATCCAGCAGATAGCCCTTTTTATCAAATGTGTTCTTGATGCAGGCCATCGTCTCGTTTTCGTCGCACCAGTCAGCCCAGAAATCCTCCGCCAGCGCTTTCTTGGCGATGTCGCCGATGTCGTAACGGCCTGTCTCTTTCAGCTGCTTCATCATTGCGGATACCATGTGCGGATCACGCCCTGTCAGCTCGAACAGCAGGCGCTCTAAGTTACTGGATATCAGTATGTCCATCGACGGCGACATCGTCTTGTAGAACGGTCTGTTCAGCGAGTACGCCCCCTGATGGAAGAAGTCGGTCAGCACGTTGTTCTTGTTGGACGCGCATATCAGCTTATGGATGGGCAGACCCATGCGCTTTGCATAGTAGCCGGCCAGTATGTTGCCGAAGTTGCCTGTGGGCACTACGAAGTTGATCGCTTCACCGTCGCTGATCTCGCCGCTGTCCAGCAACTGCGCGTATGCGCCAAAGTAGTATGCGATTTGCGGAGCCAGCCGCCCGAAGTTGATGGAGTTCGCGGATGAGAGGCTAAAGCCCTTCTCGTCTGCGGCGGAAACGAACGCCTCGTCGGCGAACATCTCCTTCACGCCGTTCTGCGCGTCGTCGAAGTTGCCCTTCACAGCCACCACCTGCGTGTTTCTCCCCTCCTGAGTGACCATCTGCAGCTTCTGCATGTCGGACACGCCGTCGCTGGGATAGAACACCACGATGCGGGTGCGCGGCACGTCGCAGAACCCTTCCAGAGCCGCCTTGCCGGTATCGCCCGATGTCGCGACGAGTATCAGTATATCCTTGCCGCCGTGCACATCCATCGACGCAGAGAGCAGTCGTGGCAATACAGAGAGCGCCATGTCCTTGAACGCCAGCGTAGGTCCGTGCCACAATTCCAGCATATATTCGCCGTCCGCCGTTTTCACGACGGGCGCTGTTCTTTCGTCATCGAACGGGTGGTAGGCGTCCAGTGTCAGCTGCTCCAGCTCCGGCAGGTCATCGAAAAACGCCGCCAGCACGCGTGCGCACAGCGTGGGATAATCCTCACCCATCTTTGTTTTCAGCTTCGGAAATGTGAGGGGTACAAACAGACCGCCGTCCGGTGCGATGCCTCGAAGCACCGCTTTGGAAGCCGGCATGCCCATCTTGCTGTCCCGCGTACTCACCAGTATCATGTCTCATTCCTCCGATTATAAATGGGGCCCCGCCGCTTTAGTCCAGTCCCAGTGGGGCTCCGCAAAAACAAACCTGCGCACGGCGCACCCAAACGGGCTGCCGGAATGCCGGCAGCGCCGCTCAAAACACCTGTTTCAGCGCAGGCTCTTTAAGTCGCAAACCAATATTTATATGACCAGCTTCTCCAGATATTCCGGAACCTCTTCGCTGCCGCTTATCACAAGATAAGCATTGATATCCCCGAAAATCGTCTCAAATTTCTTCAGGAGTTTCTCAACATCGTCCTCTCCCTTACGGATCATCTTCTTCAAACCGTCTATGTAAACCGAAGAAATATCAAAATCCCTGGATAATACGCCGCATACAAAACCATAGAGCTTGTCAAAATTGTTGATACTGTAATCCGCCAGATTTATAAAGCGAACTTCGTGCTTTAAGTCGTACATACACCTGTTGTTGTCGTCCAGGTAAACGATGTTGCCACTGGCTGTTTCCACCTCGGCATTGGCCATGTCAAGAAGCCTTTTCGATTTTCCGCTGCCCTTCTTACCATAAATGATGTGGATCATATTGGCATCACTCCTTTGACTTTTTTTTATTATACATGGTTTGCAACCATTAATCTACTCCAAAAATGAACGATTATCCTCTAGCATTTTTGGTTTTGTCTGATCCGGTTTTTTGCGGGCCGGACGGTTATCCAGAAAAGAAACGCCCTGCCGCGGCAAAGCGTTTCTCATCCTTTAATTCATACTATCAATGACTTGCCTGTCATTTCCTCCGGCACAGGCAGGCCTATCATCCCCAGCAACGTGGGAGCAAGGTCGGCCAGGCGACCGTCCTCCCGGAGCTTGGCGTTCTTATACCTCTCGCTCACCAGTATCAGCGGCACCGGGTTGGTCGTGTGTGCGGTAAACGGCCCACCGTTTTCGTCGAACATCTTCTCGGAGTTACCGTGATCCGCGGTGATGATGACCTCGCCACCATTCCTCAGTATCGCGCCGACTACCTTGCCGACGCACTCGTCCACAGCCTTCACGGCCTTCACCGCTGCTTCCAGTATGCCCGTGTGGCCCACCATATCCGGGTTGGCGAAGTTCAGTATCATCACGTCGTACTCGCCCGACTCGATGTGCTTCACCGCTTCGTCTGCCACCTCGTAGGCGCTCATTTCCGGCTTCAGGTCGTAAGTCGCCACCTTGGGCGAAGGTATCAGAAAGCGATCCTCACCCTCGTTGGGCTTTTCCACGCCGCCGTTGAAAAAGAACGTGACGTGCGCATACTTTTCCGTCTCCGCGATCCGGAACTGGCGCTTGCCATTGTTTGCGAGGTATTCCCCCAGCGTGTTGGCGAGCGACTGCGGCTTGTAAGCGACATACACGTTTTTGAACGTCTTGTCGTACTGCGTCATGCAGACGTAGAACACCGGGAAGTAAGCCCGTGCAAAGCCGGTGAATTCCTCGTCAATGAACGTTCGCGTAATCTCCCGTGCACGGTCGGGACGGAAGTTAAAGAATATGATTGAGTCGTTGGCTCCGATGGTGGCGACCAGCTTACCGTTCTTCACGATCACCGTGGGCACCACAAATTCGTCCATCTCGCCCTTGTCGTAACTCTGCTGCATCGCCTGCACCGCGGATGAAGCGGTCAGGCCCTCGCCGCGCGCCATTGCCGCGTAAGCCTTCTCAACGCGCTCAAAACGATTGTCACGGTCCATCGAGTAATAGCGCCCCATCACCGTGGCGATTTCGCCGATGCCGATCTCTTTGATCTTGGCTTCCAGCTGCTCGATGAATCCCTTACCGCTGTCCGGCGGCACATCGCGGCCGTCCATGAAGCAGTGGATATAGACGTTGTCCAGCCCCTGCTTTTTGGCAAGCTCCAGCAGTGCATACAGGTGCTCCTGATGGCTGTGCACGCCACCGTCCGAAATCAGGCCGTAAGTGTGCAGCTTGGTGCCGAGCTTTTTAACGTTGTCGATGGCGGCAAGGAATTCTTCCTTCTTGAAAAAGCCGCCGTCCTCGATGTCCTTGGTAATGCG
>JAEWWC010000172.1 GCA_023396555.1 Bacillota bacterium | reverse complement strand
CGCATTCACATAAGATCTTCATATGATGGGACAGGGTCGATTGTCCAATATTCAATTCTTCAAGGAGTTTGCACGCGCATTTTTCACTGCTTTGCAGCATTTCAATAATCAGCAGCCGGTTGGGGTCGCAAAGCGCCTTAAAAACTTTTGCGGTATCTGCATGTTTATTATTCATTATTCATCAACCTCATATCGATATTTATCGATATGAATATCATACACAACATATCGATATCCGTCAATATGTTTTATATAAAAAACGAGCTGCCTTATCATTTAGTAGCCCGCATCCATTTGGCGATCTCGAATATAATTAACCCTTATTTACAAAATGTCGGGTAGCTTGGTTTTTGGCCTTCATGTTTGATTAGATCTTAACCATACCATTAAGTATAGTATCAGTCTCGCTGATGGTAAAACTGATGGTATAACCAAGTTCATCTCTGTTTATCTTGTCTTTTAATACTTTAGCCATGTACCGATATAGACTGCTTTGGTACAAGAAAAACTCCACTAAACACGTACATTTGCTCTTCCCAAGCTGGTTACGTGGGTTCGATTCCCATCACCCGCTCCACTGACTGATGGTAGCCTGCAAAGGCACCCAAATCCCTTGAAATGGCTGTTTCAGGGGATTTTTTTATGCGATACTTTCCTCACAGTCTGCTTATGCTCATTACAGTTAATTCCTTTTTTGTACCATTTACTAGCAACTGATGGTGGAACTGATGGTAAACCTATGCTTACTAAAAAGTGCCATCAATGCCGGGATGTCAACGGCGGTCGCAATTGAATACAATATTATAGATCGGGATAACATATCCGATAATGGATAAATTACGGGAGTGACAAGCGCATGAGGGCGATGCAATACAGGAAAAGGCCTGTTGTGGTGAGCGCATACCGGACGAACAAAGAAGTTATCATCCATACGCTCGAAGGCAACATGAAGGCCGAAGCGGGCGATTATATCATTACCGGAGTCGAGGGGGAGCAGTACCCCTGTAAGCCGGACGTATTCAAAAAGACCTATGAGCCGGTGGAGGAAAATTGACTATCGCTGGGGATCCTTGCGGACCATACCCCCGTTTCCTTCATCATGTAACCTTCGCATAGCTCGACCAGCAATCTTTGCGGTTTCGGGCTGTTTTTAAATTCCCTGCACTCTAAAAAGAATTTATAAAGCGTGCTTTTTAAAAGCTCGCATTGGGTGCGGTACTGCACCCATAGCTCCCTGAACCTGCAGAAAGCGCTGATTGATGAGACAGCCGTAACACTCCATCCAAAAGCCGTTATGATAAGCCTGTACGCGAGCAAATCCACTCCCGAGCTGACAGTCGGGGCAAGAGTTATCACGGGTATGAGCGCGCTCATCGCGACAGAAAATATCATGACCGCCATATAACCAACTCTATTGCGCCGGCTCTTTTTATCATACCAGTTTATCTGACTGAGCAGACGGCCCGCAATATAATGTTTTGCAGGACAGTTTTTCATATCTGAAAGATACGGCAAGAATTCATCTCCGGCCTTATTTGTCTTTCGGATGCTGAACATAGGTCTCCTTTTCAGCCATCGGCGGCGATGCGTGCGGCGTACGCCTCCATAATGTATTTCTTTGGATCCGCTTTAAAATCGTCCCAGCGTACAAGGGTACAGCAGCGACGGGAACAATAGGCGCGGCTGAATTCGCGAACCACCGTCGCATCGTTTATCTCCGCAGCACCGCCTTCGTAGATACAGCTGTAAGCCGCAGGGAGCACGATACCAAGAACAAAGTTGGGTAGTCCATCGTCGGACGGGAGCCTCGAAGCCTGAAGCTCGCGCTTAATGTATTTCTGTTTTTCCCAACCGAAGTTTTCAGCGCTGAGCGTACCAATAAGGTGTACGGTGACTGTGGTGTCCGCGAGGGAACCGCTGCGCAGCTTTGCCACAATACCCTCATCGTCGTAGTCGGCGGAACCATCAAATATATTCACAACCGTATCAACTCCCATTCCGTCTATCTCGTCCCTGTAATGTAAGTCGATTGATTTGTACGAAACATAACACCTCGGGGTCATGATTCCTCTTTTCGACGATTAATCCCTATATTAAAATATATTCCCGAAGGCAGTTGAATATTATATCCTTATATATACCTTAATCCGGCATCAAACATTGTTTTTCTTATACGTTCATTGTAATAAAACATAAGATGCCGACCTACTGGCAGCATCCTTGATGATCTTAATTCCTTAGTTTGCCAAGTGTCGGGCACCTCATTTTTCAGCCTTTCTGCTAATAATCTGAATAATACGGCTCGTCCCTGTCCTTTTGTTTTAAAATGCGATCGAACGCGAGCGACCCGCGAAGCGGGAAAAAACGCCCCTGTGGTGGGCGTTTTCAGCAAAGGTGGCGTGATAGCAACCATAGGGAGCGTAGCGATTCCCTTACGCCCACCCAAGATACTGATGGTAATTTTAAAGGACTCCAGAACCCTTCAAAATGGCCGTTTCAAGGAATTTTATATGAGCGGAAGCTGCAGGCCTTATAATGAAGAACTGCAGCCCCGCTCATATCGATATGTTAGCTTTATATATTACTCGTTCAGTATCGTCTGCACCCGGTTTTGTATCAGCGATGCTGTGTCTTCAGCGCTCTTTTGTCCCGAGAAAAATGCGGGAAGCTCCTCGTTCAATATCTTGATGATATTATGGTCGGGCGCCGAAAGCCTGTTCAGCTTGCCGAGCGTATCCGTCATGTCGGCAAACTGCTCGTCGCTCAAGGGCTTCACCTCAACCTGTTTGGTGGGCGTGGCTATCATCGCTTTGGTATCACCCGATTTCATACGGTCGGCGATACTCTGACAGGCCGCTTTGTTGATCGGGAATCCCTCCATCTGCATCGTGGACTGTACTTCCAGAGAGAGCAGCGTCTTGATGAATTCCCATGCCATCTCCTTGTTCTGCGAGGAGGCATTGATGCCGGCGAGGTCGCTCGCCATAAAGTTATACGCGTCCGTCTCCATCGAAGGAATACCCGTATACGAAAGGTTTCCGTCCGCGAGCGCTATGGCAGCGGCCAGGCTGTCAAAGCCGTTCACCTCCAGCGCCGTAAACGCAAGGTCACCTGTGCCTATCTGCTCATTCGGCATCATGTCCTGTTCGCCTTTCTCCCCCATGCGCGTGTCAAAAAGCGATTTGAACCCATTCAAAAGGCTGATAAATTCGGCGCTGTCAAAACGCGCCGCTTGCGCCGCCTGATCCACAAAATAGCTGTAGTTGCTCTTCATGAAGCTGGTGAAAGCCTGCGTGGCGTCTCCTTTCGGGAATGCGGCGAGCCCTTCGGGCAGCGAATTCGCCTTGTCGAAGAAATCGCTTATCGACGGGGTCTCGCTCGAGGGCAGGTTTTCCTCTTGGCCCGCCAGCACATCGAATGAGAAGGAGGCCGGTATCGTATAAAGCTTTCCGTCCGTCTTACAGGCGTCGAATATGTTGCCGTAATACTGCGACAAGTCAGTATCGCCGTCCGCCAGCATCTCGCCGAGGTCGGCCAGCAGCCCGTCCTCAATATATTTGTAGTACGGCAGGTCGTCCAGTATATAGACGTCCGCGCTGTTGCCCGCAATGATATCGGTGTTGAACTGCTGTATCAGCGGCGTCAGGTCCTGCGCCTGTTCCTGCCCCGGCCCCTCCTGCTTGACGCCCGCGAGTTGGTTGTTGTACGTCTTCAATTCTATCTTATAGTCCGGATGCGCCTTCTGGAATGCCGTTATCGCGGCGTCCACCATGGCGCTGCTCGAAAGCCCGGCGACAGTCAGCACCTTTTTCTGCTGCACGGACGAGGCGTCAGTCAGCGCTATCATATCGATATGGTTCGCCGTGCCGCCTGAGAGCGACATGCTGGAGCCTCCCGAACCCTGGACCATCATTTTGGACGAGTTGCCTTCCGACGAAGCGATGAATATCGAGCCTGCGCCGTCCATCGCAAATCCGCAGAAGCTGCGGGTGGTGCTGTCAGAATAAAAGTCGTTCAGCGTTATTACCTTGTCTCCGGCGCTTCCGTCCGGCTTAAGCGATGAAATGCCGTCGGAATTCATATAAAGCAATTGCTTTTTCTGCTTGTCGTAAAACATCGAGTTGACAGGAACCGGTACTGCCGTTTTGCCGACCTGCGAACCGTCCTGCGTATTGTAGGTGGTCAGCGCAACGTCTTTTCCGCTGGAATAGACCATCAGTTGCTCGTTTTCATTCACGCATATGAGGTCCATCGCCCCCGCGTCATAGGTGCGCATCTGCTGTCCGTCGCTGCCCACCTGAATGACGCCATTGCCCATTACCGAAAGGAACACGTTCCCGTCGGAAGTTGCAGCAAAGCCAATGACTCCCATCGCGATGCCGCCGGCTTCCAGCCTCTTGCCTGATGCCATCTCTCCGTTAGTCTGCGGAGCAGAGCCTTTCGGGCCGCCCGTCTGAGCCTGCGGGCCGGAATCTCCCGAGTCGTTCGACTGCATCTGCGGACCTCCGGGTCCGCCAAAGGAAGGCTGCGGCAGATAGTCCCCCACCGGAATCGTGTTTATCGTCTTTCCCGAAGAATCGAGCACATGTACGTCCGCACCATCCTCCGATACCGCAAGGATATACGCCGTATCCTTGCCGTCCAGCGTGAATGCCGACGCGGCGCCGGTAACATCGGTTGTGATGTCGGATACGACGCTGCCCGAATTGTCATAAGTCGTGAGCTGTACCGGCTTGCCTTCAGGCTGCGATGCGACGACCAGGTTCCCCGCGGAATTGACGGTGGGCGCCATCATATTTTCCCCGGTGTTTCCGGCGAAGTCGGCAAGAGCATACGCCTTGCCCGACGCCGTATTGGCCGGACTGCCGCAGCCCGCCACAAGTCCCGCGGCCAGCAGGACCGCAAGCGTCAACGTTAATATTCGTTTCATTTTTCCACCTCTTTATAGTATTTATTTATTTTAAAGCTCTCAGCGCTCTGCTTTTGGCCTTTAGTTAAAGCCGTTATCAATATGCGAAGCTTCTGAAAAGCGATAGGCTTTTTAGGCTGTACAGCCCGGAAAATGTGCTTTTCAATCCTTTCCCCGTACAGCGTCTGCGCCGCCCAAAAGCTGAGCCCGAAATAAAGAACTATAGTCGTCCCGGTTGGCAGAAATACCTGCAGGCCGGCTGCCGCGCAGAGCAAAAATCCTGCCCCCAGCGAAGCGGCGAAATAGGCCCAGACCGCCGGAATATCCATGGCCTCCGATCTCCAGCCCGTCCGCATATCCGCATCCATCTTTCTCGCGTCACGCAGCAGGCATAGTCCCGCTCCGAAAACCGCCAGTCCGGCGACGGATACCATGTTCATAAAGCCCGACAGCCACATCCCCGCCTCGCGCAGTATGTCCCACTGCTGCGCGGCGAACGCTCGTGCCGCGATCGCCGTCTGCGCTTCGGATTGTATCAGGCTTTTATAAAAGCCGATATTGACCCACGAATCTGGTATAAAACGCGCGGGCAGATAAAACGGAAAACCGGTCAGCAGCCATATGGCATAGATGACACCCGCTGCCGCCGCGCAGATCAGCAGCATTTCCGCCAGACGCCGCAGCACGCTATGCCACGAATCCCGGAAATAAGCTTCCAGCATGTCGTCTCTCAGCGAACGCGCCATGCCCGCTATCACCCGTTTCACAATGAGCACTAGCATGATCGTCAGCAGGCCCGCCAATACGGCCATCGGTATCCCGGCGGATTCGGCGTCCAGCAGCGCGCGTTCGGTATAGTCTTGAATCAAAAATCCGGATGCCGGTTTGCCTTGCGCGGCAAGCGTGCTCTTCACCGCATCCAGGCTTTGCCCCGGGACGGATCTGGGCAGCGCCGTCTCCATGCCGGCGATAACAATACCCTCAGGACTGCTGTATTCAATGTACGCGCGCCCCGTCCCGCTTGCGGAAAGCAGCCCGAGCAGCGTCTCGTCGGTATCGCACACGCCCGTCACCGTATACGTTTTGTCGTTGAACTCAACCTCCATTCCCACGGCGTCCACAGCGCCGAAAAGCTGCCACGCGAGGTCCTTGTCCAGCACTATCGCATCATCCACCCCGCCCGTGCGGGGAAGAAAGCTGCCTGAGAGCATCCGGAGCGGATGAAAGTCGCTGAACGGCCCGCCCACTGCCAGCACATCGGCGGGTGTGCTGCGCCTGTCAGTCTGTATGGCCCCCGCCATATCTCCCCACCAGGCCACGGGCGCTTCGAGAGCCTCCGCTATATCGGCGATCTCGTCTTCCGTCAGCTGTACGGAGGCCTGCGCGGCATTGGGCGGAACGGCAACGGCGATATGGTCCTGCTGCCTCAGATATTCGGGAGACGCGGCTGCGGTGAACGAACCACCGAGAAGCGTTCCCGCGGTGATCATCAGAACCCCCGCAAATATGACAAATCTTCTCCGGCCTATCCTCTTCACGTCGGTGCCTCCTTAAGACGTCCGGCGAACGGTGTCCCCGTCGCTTACCGGCTTGTCGCTGCCGGTAACCACCTCTGAGCCGGGCGACAAAGCTCCTGAAATCGCCGTGCGGAAGGCATCCGAATCCAGCACGATGACATCGATGCGCCGCAGCACCTCCT
>JAEWWC010000142.1 GCA_023396555.1 Bacillota bacterium | reverse complement strand
TTACAGGATAACCGGCCTCCTGCGGTTTATCAACTGTGTGATTCTGCTGGCGTTCCCGTTTCTGGATGTTGCGGACGGTCAGGGCAATTTCCTTGAGCACCATTTCCGCCATATCGCTGGTGGCGATGCCCAGGGCGTTCACGGTTTCACGGGTGTTGAAATTAAAGAGGGATGAAAAATCCACAAGCCCGGCGTACTGGTCGGCAGCGCCGCCAAAACACCGCTCCAGCAGCATATATGACACGGAGGCTTCCAGCGCCTGCCTGAAAAACACCTCCACATTGAATTCGTCCAATTCCTCCAGATAGCTGTTCTCGCGGCAGTACATCAGCTCACGGAAATAGTCCTGTTCATCGTCCTCCACAACGTTGTGGACGATTTGCAGAAGCGTGCTATCCAAAGAACCGTTGTCCTGTACCGCGCCGAAGGAACCTTCCAGCGCCTCAATAATTTCCTCCTCATACCGTTCCTGCATCTCCCATATGGGCACCGGGCGGGAGAAGCGGCCGGCGTGGGTGTCGGAAATATCGAAATAATGCTTGAGCCGGGAACGACCGGTGTGGATGTCATCGAATACAGCGATGCCGATCGCGCCACGGTTGACCCACCGCCCAAGCTTTTTGTTCCAATCCTCCAGCTCCAGCACCGCCCTGGCGTCCGGTCGCTGCGCGTAAATCAGCACCTGTTCGTCAAACCGGCACTTATAGTTGCGGCAGGCGCTGCGCAGGAAGGCCCGCCACGCCCCTTGAGAGGACATGATTTCTTTAAGCGTTTGATGGTACAGCTCGGTAATCAGCTCATATTTTCGCGCCATCTGCGCACCTCCTATCGTTCGTGATCTTTGTTTTTCGGCTGGTTTTTCTCAAGCGGCTCATATGACGCGCCGTTTTTCTTCATGATTTCGGCAAACTGGCAGATATGGTACAGCTCTTTTCCCACCTCCACATGCGTGTCGTCGATATACCGGCAGGCGCGCTCCATCTTCTCGCCCCAGGCGGCTGTTACCACGATCTTGCCGCCGTCCGGAACGCGGAATAGCTCCTTGTATCCGCTGTCGATAAAGCGGATGCCCTGTTGGGCCTTCTCGATGTTCCTGTCCAGCCATTTTGCCTGATAGCAAAAGCAGTAGAAGTTATAGTCGCCCCGAACCGGGTTGCAGCGTAGCAGGTAGGCATGCTCCTGGGTATCCACCCGAAACCCGTATTCGGTGGTGTAATTACCGGTAAAGGCGCTTTCGGGATACCGTTGTTTGAACTCGCCCATGGCATAGCGGTCCTTCAAAAGCCCGTATTCATCGGAGCGCAGGGCATTGATAACCTCATCAAGCTCTGATTTGAAGGCTTCTGTTTTCAGCCGGGGATTATGCTCGTCCCAGGTTGTATAAAACTCGTAGCCCTTGGAGCCGAAATCCCCGCGCAGGTGTCCGATGCTGCCGCACTGCATCCTGAGCTGCTGGCTCTGGCTATAGCTGTACTTGATTTCCTCGGGCGTTATGGCCCGGATGTTCAGTTCCATATCGTTCACCTCTCCAAATCTTTCTTTTTCGGGCGGGAAATCGCGCTGATAATCCCGTTCCTGATTCACGCGCCGGTACAGGTCCCGCACGGCATCCGTGCGGCGGTCATAATAGTGGCCCCATTCGCAGCTCTTATTGTCCCGGCTGCTCTGCCATGTGACAAAGGGCTGGACGGCGCGCGGGTTTTCCGCCAGCACAAACGCCTTGTTGCCCATCGGGACGCTGACCGTAACGGTATAGCCGGATATGGTGTTCCGTTCCGAAACGGGAAACGTGTCCGGCTCCAGAAATCGCGGCACGGGCGCAAAACCGAAGGAGTCCACATAATGGGCGTTGGCGGCTCCATCCTTCAAGATGACCACCACATCGCTGACCGACATGGAGCGCATCCTGCGCCCGAAAGGGCGTTCGCCAGCGTTGTGCAGGGAAAACAGATGCTCCAACAATTGGTCCGGCGCAAGCATTCCGGCATATACGCGCGTGTAGTCCAGCGGCTGAAAGGTGTTCCGCGCTTCCTCAAAGGAGCGGAACGCGTAGTCTGTTTGGCGCTTGCTGCGTATCTGGTGGATTTCGTACATGCCGATATCCTCGGGGCGCTGATCGCTCGGTGCGAATACCGCGCCCTTTTCAGCCTGTTCCTGCGCGAAGTTGCCCGCTTCATAAATACACCCGCCGATATTCGTTTCGGCGGCGCTTACATATTTGCACGGATAGGTGGTTCTCTGTCCGTCAAAGGAAATGACGTGGATGCAGCTATCGTCGGGTATCCGAAACAACTCATGCCCATACATATCGCTGAAAATTATTTCTTTTTCCATGGCTCATCTCTCCTTATCATTGCTTTTCTCAGGCGTTTGCTTTTCGGCCTGTAATGCGGTAAGGCGCTCCTTGGCCCACTCGGGGCTATGCTCCGACTTTACCTCGCCCTGAATGTCACGCCGTTCCCATCGGGTATGCTTGCCGGAATAAAGATTGGTGCAGAACACGGCGCTGCCGCGCGAGTTCGCGTGCGACCCAAAGCCGCCCGTCACCAGCACAAGCTGGCGGTCCGCCGTCTGGTACTCGTTTCTCAGCACTCCGGCGCGTACCGCCACAACCTTGCCCTCAGTGCTCTGGCTCAGGTCGTTGGGGTAACACTGCTCGGCGGTAATGGGAGCCATAGGTACGGTCACGGCGGCGCGTTCCTGTTCCACCTTTTCAATCTGTTCGGAAAGGCCGGATATGAATTTTTTCATGGCCTCCAGATAGTCGCCGGTTTCATCCCCGATGTACCGTTCATAGAAGTCGCCCTTATCGCACCAGCCCGCAAAGTACCGGGTGGGAGCGCTCATATCCGGGTTCTCGCCAAACACGATTTCCTTATCGCCAATGTGGATTGCATACAGGATTTCATATGCGCTTGCCATCCGCTTTTCTTCACTCACAATTCTCATCCTCGCTTTCCTGCATAAGCAGCCGCCCAAATTGGGTAAAGGTATACCATGAGGTGCGGTCAAAGCGGCTATCTCCAAATTCGCCGCGCACAATGACGCCCCGCTTTATCAGGCGCTCCAGCGCCCGGCGTACCATGTTCTTTGTCAGGTACGGCATGATGGCGGTAAACATCATCTGGCTTGACCGCATCCATGTCCTGCCCGCGAATGAACATCTCCCGGCACGCTCGTTTGCGCAAATCTCATCCCAAATGTGTTTCACCACCAAAGCTGCATGGACGCCGTAACGCCGTGCAAGGCTTGGACACAGCAAATGATAGGTCATGATGCAATCCTCCTTTCATTTCGATATGTAGAAAGGGCAGCTTCACATAGGCCGCCCTGTGGGAATCGCTGGGCTATTTGTTCTTCTTGCGCAAACGCAGCCATATGGCCGCGCCCACGATAAACGCCACCAGAACGATTCCCAAAATCGCTTTGAGTTCCATCGACGTAACCTCCTTTTCAGAGCAGTATGAACGGATACAGATATCCGGCTATCACGGCGGTTCCTGCGCCAAAAGCCAGCACCGGCGCGAAGGGTATTGTGGTTTTGAGCGTCTTGTTCCGTATCCATGAACGAATAAGCAAAATGGCCATACATGGAAGCATGAGCGCAAAGGCAAGGATGGTATTTAATAACCCAAGGTATAACCCAATGCCCATAAGAAGCTTTACGTCGCCAGCACCCATGCCGCCCTTTAGCCAGACGATGAAAAACGGGACAGCCAGCGCCAGCCCTACCGGGTAGGGCCACCATGCGCTGCCAGATAGTCCGATCAGCACCGTATGCGCCAGCCCCAGGCACAGCAGCAGGACGATGGCTGTGTTGGACACGGTGCGCGTGCGGATGTCCGTGTACGCGCACCAAATGAGCAGGGCAATAAAAAAAGCATCCGTCAGGATGCTCAGAATAATATTCATATTCAGTTACCTCATCAATAAATTGAGATTTAGTGACTATACATTATGCTCATAATGGGCTGCTTAGCAACTCCATTTAAACTACTCATTATAAACATAACGCGAAGTTCGTATTTAACATTTGGATGTCGCGTTTATGGATGGCAGGAAGTTCATTCTTTGAATTATTAGGTATTTACAAATTAATGTGTAATATCTAATTTTTCATATATCGCAAATGATATTTTAGGATCATGAACTTTATAGATAACGGCTCCTCCGGCTCGTTTTTCATTTATTTTCTTAACCAGTCCCATATTAATCATGCCAGTAATATAATTGCCTGTTGAACCGCCTGTTGAGGCAGCTTCTCTTAGTTCTTGTTCTGTGAACTCATCCGTGTCTTTTAATTTCAGTAAATGCGTAATGTAGGAGTAAACATCATTGGTGTTTTTTCTTGCTTCTTTCTTCTTTGGATAATACTCGTAAAATTCAAAATTATTCACAAAATTAGTCAGTCCCCTTTTAACGGCCAAAGCACATAATGATTTGCTCTCGCAATCCATCTTATGTTGTTCTATAAAGATCGAATCGAATATTTCCCATAATCCTCGCGGATTCATATTAGAAAGTACAAATATCTGTTCTTTTAGCGCTTCAGAAACGTCGCTCGAAAACAGCGTATTATAGTCGCATATAGCTTCGCTTGAGTATACAAAAAGCCTGCGATTTAATACCTGATCTAGTTCTGACTTGTTCCACCGGATGTCAAAGACTGTATGTTTTGATCGTCTAAATAGTGATGACAAATTTGAAAATGGTACCTCCCACACAGATATAAAAAGTTGAACGTACTTATTAAGAAGCAAGTTATTGTCACAGACTAACTCTTTAATGAAAGTGGAAGTTAAGTCAGCGTCATTTTCAAGGCGAATATCCTCATCAAATTTATCGAATATCACTACTGGTGATTTGCCTAAAATCCTATTTATCAGTTCTAGAGATTTGTCCAAGAGTGAATATGAAACACTAACGGATTTAAAATCATCTGCCACATTAAAATGAATGTCTGGAATGATTTTGCGGATTTCACCGGCATCAACAGTCGGTAAATATCTGCTAAATTGTTGGTTTATTAAATCATTTCCGAAATTGACAACGGCTGTTGTTCCATAATTCAATAAAGTAGTAATAGGCATGCTTACCCGATTTGCAATTCTTTTTATTAGACTCAGCTGTACATTTTCGATTTTTGAATAAAGGTCATCGCTTGTATAGCTATCAGCATATTTTATTATTAAAAAAGAAAGAAATATTTTGTCTTCCTTGTTAAGCTTCTTAAGGCTTGCCTTGTGCTTAGATAAATATACTAGGGTTTCTGCAATAATACTTTTTAATATTAATGAGTAAAAGTCTAATATGTTGTTGGTTAATGAAATTGATTCGTAATTTTCAATATAAGATACATTCCTTTTGGATAATTCCTTTTTTTGGATTTCTAATAGTATTATCGTTTTTCCGGTTCCTCGATTTCCCGATATTATTGCAGTTTTCCCTGAATCGAAAGCATCCTTTAGAACAGAATAGTTAGGAGGCGGAATGAACAAGCTGGTAGTGTCCTCTTTTTCCGCAGTTCGGTCATTAAAAGGATACTTTTCAAAGCCAATATGTTCATAAAATTCCTTAAATGATGTCACCGTACTTTTCTCACTTTCAGCTATTATACTTATCCGCAAGCTTCTCATTATTGCTATTATATACTGTTAACAAAAGAATGAATAGATTCCCATTATATAAATAATCTGTAGTTTAACTTCTGACAAATTCATATCTGTCTTTGTTAATCATCACATATAGTTTCGAACATCTGCCCGTCTATGCTAATTATTTCATCGATGGGGATCGCTGTGCCATCATCCATAACGACAACCCGTTCATATTCATCAATCTTTTTAGCCGTACTGATTGCAGTGACATAGGTACCGCCATTCTTCTTTGCATCCGGTTGAAAGTAGGTGATTGCGATTTCCGGATGCTCCTTAATCCGGTCTGCTATGATTTGCAGCCTGTCGCGCAAGGCGTCCTTCATATATTCGTCCAATTCTACTCTCTCGTCAGTTCGTCTTGCGGTTTCTTTGATGGCGGCATCATAACCGGTCAGCGCGGCGAAGGGAGAAAACTGAGCTGCCCGGTCAATAGCTGCCATATGAGGGCGTGTCGCAGAGACATGGTGCGGTAGATTGATGATGTCGTCATATGCCCCCGTCATTCCTTATGCCCTCCAATCTGCCTGTTCCGGTTCACTGTAGTAGCGCCTTCCTCCAGATTCATACCCTTTAAAATAGCGTTCTTGCCGTGTTTCTTTTTTATCTCCAGCATGGCTTTCTGTATCCTCTTTTCCCGTACAAGCTCGGCTTCCTCGGCTTCTTTTTTCGTCTGCACAGCCGCGTAATCCGTAAAGAGATCAAGCTGTTCAAAGTTGTCCGTCTTTTGAACGCTTGCCTCATCAACAACATGATTTGCCGTGATGTTGACTCTCCTAACCAGGAGATTCTTGTCTACGATGCGCTCAAACAACTCTGTGACGGCATCCAGAATCAGCTTCGTAGAGGAGGTCTGCCTGCCAAGATTTGTCGAACCATGCGCAGATTTCGGAACGGTACGCCCGTAGCGGTCAGTGGTGATTGCCCCTTGATATGATTTCTTTATCTTCGGGTCTGTCAGATTTTCAATATCATATCCAACCATCAAAACTAGCTGATTGGTCACAAGCCTTTTGTCCACCAGATCAAGTACCAGCAAATCGGTCATTTCCCGCACGATCAGCTTCGCTTTGTCATAGGTATAGGCGCAATGCAGCACCTGCCCCGATCCAATGCTGTTTGTGCTTGGCTTATACGCTTTAATATCGACAATCGTGCATGGCTCCCACCCCCACGCATGGTCAATCAGCAGCTCAGCGTTAATACCGAACAGCTTGTACAGCAAATCCTCGTTGTAGTGATCGGTGGGTTTACCGAGAGAGCATCTTGCGATATCCCCCATCGTAAAGAGCCCGTGTTCCTCCAGTTTCTTGGCATATCCTTTTCCAACGCGCCAAAAGTCTGTTAGAGGCCGGTGTGACCACAACAAGCGTCGGTAGCTCTTTTCGTTAAGCTCCGCAATCCGCATGCCGTTATTATCAGCCGGAATGTGCTTTGCTTGAATATCCATAGCGATTTTGCTGAGGTACAGGTTTGTACCCATTCCCGCTGTTGCTGTAATGCCGATTGTTTTGAGTACATCCAGAATCATTTCCGTGGCAAGCTCACGGGCTGAAAGATTATAGGTGTTTAGATAATCGGTGGCATCAATGAATACCTCGTCAATGGAGTAAACATGAATATCTTCGGGCGCGATGTACTTTAAGTAGATATTGTAAATCCGAGTGCTATACTCTATATAAAGCGCCATTCTCGGTGGAGCAACAATGTAGTCCAGCGAGAGATCCGGTGAGGATTTCAATTCAGTATCGTTGAAGGACGTACCGGAAAAGGCTTGTCCTGATGCTTTACGCAGCCGTGCCGCATTTGCTTCCTTGACTTTCTGCACGACCTCAAACAGCCTTGCCCTACCGGGAATGCCATATGCTTTTAGAGTAGGCGAGACGGCGAGGCAGATGGTTTTTTCGGTACGGCTTGCATCAGCGACAACGAGGTTGGTGGTCAGCGGATCAAGCCCTCGTTCCATACACTCGACCGAAGCATAGAAAGATTTTAAGTCGATTGCGATATAAGTTCTATTCTTCATGCTTATTCATCGGTCACCTCCTTCAAATGTTATCTGTCCGGCAAATTGGGATTTGACAGTTTCCAATGCATGCTTCAATATTTTATGGATAGCAAAGATTAAATTGCGATTATTTAAAACTCAATCGAAAAGTTTTTTCTCCTTTTTCATTCTTTTTATTTAGCTCATTATTAACATAATTCATATGCCAACTTAATTTTTGGTACATATTTTCTGTAAATTTACCTTCAAGTTCATCTTGCATTATTGTAAAACCATTCATTAGCAATTCTCCTCCAAAATGTTGAATACATAAATAATTTAAAAAGTACAAGTTATCAAAGTCTTGTAATATATACTCTAATAATTCCCTATTAGTTACAATTTCAGAGACTAATTCTCGATCAATTACGATTCTTGGATAAATCGCAACATGGCTTTCAAGATTATATGCTTTTAAAAGTGCTCTACCCCAGACCATAGTTTCATCTAAAAATAATTCGTCAATTGCGATGCCACCCCGTACTAGCCATCCAACACCGTCTTCCACAGACAAACATTGAAAATGAGAAACACAATTTAACAAACATTTTATATCTAATTGTCTTCTATCTGGTTGCTCGGATAGTTTCTTTGCAATAATAATATTATCTGAAAATATTTTAAATTGTATGTCCTGATATCCTTCAATTGCTATTTTTGTGGCCAAATCCACTGTAAATGTGTAAAGATTATGTAGTTTGTTCATTGCAGTCATTTGGTATCCTTGATCTTTTCCAATTCTATCAGCAACCCCAAGTAAATCTAAATATGCAACTACATATTGCGAAGTCTCCCTATCATAGCTGTCTGCATTTTCATTGATCATCATTGTTATCCTACCTCTTTTTTTGAGCAGTCATCCCGATATATAAATAATCTATACTTTCAAATTCCTGTTTGTCTGATTATAACACGCCCTACAGCCCCGTGCTATAGGGCGTGCATTTGCCTATCATCTCTTAATCGTGGTAATCCGGTCGTACATATCGCCCTCAATGGTCAGCGTATTGGTCTTGTGCTCATATAACTGACCGATGGGGCTCCATGCGTAAAAAGCCTGCACCCAAGCAACGTATTCTCCGTCAGGGAAACAGATCGGCGTGTAGTGCAGACGGCTCCCCGTGACTGAATACGGATTGACGGCAAGCTGCCATGTCACCGTCATTTCTCCGGCTTCGCCTGCCTTGACTTCCAAGCTGTCCCGCACGTTCTGCCATGCGCTTAATTGTCCATATGCCGATTCAGGATACCGTACCCATACCATCTGAGCGCCAACCAGCTTTTCGGGATGATCGTAGTTGGTGGTCAAGGCCGTGGTACAGTAAACGCTGAACCCGAAGCCGGATTCCATTTGCCGGGGTTTATCGGTGTAAGCGATGCGGCTGTCCGGCAGTATCTGGAACGTGGCGGTCAGGCGGGCATAATAAGTCTTTGTGACGTAACTGCCGCTTATCAGACGGATCTCCTGCCATGTGTGGTAGGTTGAGGACGCGGGCACTGAAAGGCTGCTCAGCCCATACGCCGTATACCGCTGCTCCATCTCCGTATCGTCCGGGTCAGCCACGATGGAAGTCGGAACGGTCTTTACCTGAATATCTTTGGTCAGAACATTGTTACTCTCATCCGTTTCATCCAGCGCACCATCCGGGTCGGCGGTGATCTTTACGGTGTAGTTTCCGGCTGCCGGTACGGTGATTCGGAACACCGCTAGATTGCTGCCGTTGCCGGGGATGGGGATGCTTTCAGTATAGGATACGCCACCAATGGTAAGCCGGATGGCGACGGACGGCACAGGCTGCGCCGTGTTGTTGCGGACCGTAGCCGAAACGATGACGTCCATGCCCGCGTACCAATCTGTGACGGAGGAACCGATCACCCCGATATCGGGCCGCAGGGCTTTAACGGATATCGTAGCTGTGCGGCTGTTGTTGCTCTCGTTGCTTTCCGCGATTCTGTTGTCGGGATCGGCATAGGCTGTAACCGTGATGGACTGCAGACTGAGCGACGTTGGCGCTGTAAAAGTGAACGTGACCGTCCGGCTTGCGCCCGCGCTGAGTGCGGAAAGGCTGGTTGAAAATGTCCCTATATTCGGCACGGTGAGCCGAACAGTTGTCGCCGCTGCGGAAGTCGGGCCAATATTTTTTACCGTAGCCGACACCGTGACCGTATCGCCCGCTTCATACAGCGATTTATCGCCCGAGAGCGCCGTTACGGTCAGATCGGGCAGCGCCAGCACGGTAAAAGAGGTGCTTCGGGTATTGTTTCCCTCGTTGCTCTCAGCAACAGCGCCCGTCGAATCCGCCGTGGCCGTTACGGTTACGGTTTTTGTGGAAGCGAACGTTGGCGCGGTATACGAAAAGCTGACGGTCGTTAAGCTGCCCGCAGCCAGCGAAGATACATATCTTGACTGCGTCGATAGATCGGCGGAAGTCAGAGACACATAAAAGCCGCCCGCGCTGCGCAGCCCCTGATTTTTCACCGTAGCCGTTACCGTGATCGTATCTCCGGCATTGTAGCTGGACGCGTTGGAACTGAGCGAAGTCACCGTCAAGTCGGCGTATATCTGCGGCGTGTTCACGGCAGCCCACACGGTCTGCACGTCGATATATTCAGCATTCTTGGCGACGATAACGCGTTGCAGGCTGCTGTTATTCGGCGCATACGCAAACATGTTACTGCGCGTCCGGTTGTCCCGGCCTGTTGCGGATATGGAAAAGCTCCGGTTGGCGTTGGCTTCGCTCACGGGAATCCATACGGTCAGCATATCGCCGGATTGCCCGGTGTAGCCGGACACGCTGGAACCCGAAGGAAGCCCGGAGGTGTTCAGAATGTACCCTCCGTTCATATTCGTTGTGTAAACTCTGGCGGTTCCAACGAAATAACTGCCGCTGATCGACATAGACGGCGCAGACAGGGAAATGCTGTGCGCCATCAAGCTTTGCGAACGCGCCTTAATCAGCAGCTCTATCGAGAATTGCAGCACATCGGTGTACCCGGAATTCGCACGGATTTTGCTGCCAATCTGTCCGCTGGCGGCGTAGCTGCGAAGTTGAGAATCCGAATACGTGCCCAAATTCGTAAAGTTATATTGTCCGCTATCGCCGTTTTCGGAGAGCCAAAAACGCACCGCGTTGGCGGTGGCATACTGTGCTTTCGTCGCTGTCAGCCCGCCAGTGGCATACGGATATCCGTTTTCCAGAATAATGCGAAGCCCTGTCTGGATGCGGGATGAATAAGTACCTAAGATATCCGAATCGCTGTACGCGGCATCGTGTGGGCTGCCGTTTCTGTGCTGCAGACAATAAGCCACCTGTTCGGGAGAAGAACCAGATACATAATGTTCGGGTGTGTCAAGGCTCTTCCATCCCGATCCGCCGTTATAGTCGAACATATCGGTCACGCTGCGTGAACCGATGCTGACGGCCAGCGCCGAGGTGGTAAGCAGCAGCAGTGTCACCAACGCTATAACGCCCGCCGTCACCGATATGAATATTTTCTTTTTTCGCTTCATAAGCGGCCTCCTTCTATTCGATATACAGCACTGACGAGAGTACCGTCATGGGGATGCGGATTTCCGTAACGCCGCTCATAGCCCGCAGCACTGGCATGGCGAACGTCGCGTCAATCCGCAGGGTTTTCTCCTGCACCGAAAGCCGCGCGTCCTCAAGCGCGTACATCAGTTTGTTACCGTCATATTTCACCCAGCGTCCGTCCTCATGCGCCCATTCCGCTTCCGTCAGGTTGTTGTCCAACAGCGATTGAGCGACATCTGCCGGAATATCCAGTTGCAAGTCGCGCACATTAGCGTTGAGCAGCCCCGCATCCACCGTCACAAGGGCCGCGCGTTCCAGTTCGGTTTCGCAGGTCTGATACTTGGCGTACACTGTGGTGCCCGTGTATACGACAAAGGACAGCATAAAGAGAATGAGAATGAGGAACAGCGTCCACAGTATCGCGCTGCCGCGCGTGTCTTGAAGAAAGCGTCTCATTTCTTAAAATACACCTCCGATATGCCACGCGCGGAGGCGGTAATGTGCACATTAATGGTCAGCGGTTCACCCAACGCGGGACGCAGAATGACAATGGGCACCGTTTTCGTGACGGTGATGGTAAACTGCGTTTTAAGCTGGATGGTTTTTTCCGCCGCATCATACCACTGAGTCTCAATTTCAACGGTGTCGGGCACGATGAAATCCCCGTTTTCCGTGACAGATTGCAGCGTCTCATCGTCTGCTTTGCCGTACAGTTCTACGGTGCGCGCCATGTATTTGGCGGTCTGGTTCAGGCTTTGCTGCGCGGTAAAAATCGGGAACAGCGCCATAAGCGAGGCCATGAGGGTAAACAGTATGAGCATGGTGATCGCCACGTCGATATATCCCTCGGCGGTCTGATCGCGGATAAATTTACGTTTCATAAAGATTCCTTTCCGATGGAAAAGGGGCTACTACGCGGCAGCCCCTCCCCCATCTATGATTTGTCACTTACGGCAGAACGTCAACGCCGGTCAGCTCGCTGCTGATCTTTTCGATCAGCCCGGAAAACAGGTTAGGCACCGCGGCGTTGAGGATGAGCAGGACCGCCGCGCCGATGATCACGACGATCAAAATCTTCATCGCCACATCCAAAAAGCCCTCGGCCTTCTTCTCGGAGACAAAGCGACGGATGGTGTTTTTGACTTTTAGCATGATGATTTCTCCTTTACAAATTATTTGGGGCTTATGAGAACGGAACGTATATATAAAATCCGTCTGTGTTCGGCGGCAATAAAAAAATAGCCCTCCCTTCAGCTGCCGGAACAAACGGACAGATTGGCTTAAAAGCCTACGGCTTGCAGATTGCTTATGATCATCAGCACCAGTGGCACCATAAACATGAGGATCATGAGTATTGTCAGGATGAACGAGGCGACCTTGATGCGTCCGGGGCGCTTTTCCATCAACCGCCGCAGCGTTTCACGCTCCTTCGTGCGCATGTCCTGCTCCAAAACGAGCAGGCTGGTATGCTGATCGACGCCCTGATAAACGCCGCACAACACCGCGCAAAGCGCTGAAAACGACGGCAAATTGAGCCGCGCGTCCATATTTCGCAGCGCCGCCTCGTGGTTACCGATCTGCATGTCGGTGATGAGCCGGTCAAGCTCCACGCTCAGCGCCTTGCCGGCCACGCGCCGGTGCTTTTCAAAAAACGCCAGCATATCGCGGTTGTCCTGCAAAGTGTAGTTCATGGTTTCAACCATCCTTGGCAGCTCCGCTTCAATCTCGCGGTTTTGCATTTCCACACGCTTTCGGACGGTTTGCTTCCTCTGAAAGTAGGCAAGAACGGCGGCGATTGCGGTCAACAGGGCCAGCCAGGGAACGCCAAGGTGAACAAACAACAGGCTGATTAGGGCCATCAGCAGGGATTGGCTCATAGCCGCTCCCGCATATTCCTGCGGCGTCTCACTCATATGGAGCCGCGCGAAGTCTGCTGCCAGCCGTTTCTGTCGGTATTCGCTCATGGGAAAGAGCCTGGAGATCAGCCGGGCCAGCGGCAGCAGCGCGGCCTGCAAGCGTTCGGACATGTCCCGTTTGCCGTGAATGCCGCGTACCGCTTCCTCGCTTTTCCCTGAAGGGAGACAAAGCGCCGCCTGCGCGACTCGGTATAATCCAAAGGCCAGCAACAGGCCGGGAATGAGATAAAGCATGATCGTCATTTTCCATCACCGCCTTCTACCGGGCGGTACAGGCGCGCCACCCATATGGCCGTCACCAGTACGGCGGCCAGCACCACAGCCAGCGTGATTTTCCCTGCGGGAGTAGTGGTGAGCATGGCATACCAGTCGGGCATCATAGCACCCATCAGGGGAATAGCCCCCAGCACCAGCATGACTGTGATAATATAATCGCCAAGCTGTTTTTGTATTGCTGTATCTGCTTCCATCTGCGCCCGGCGCATTTCACCAAGGCGGCTAACGATACCGGGAAGGACAAACCTCAGTTGCCTGTCGCGTTGGCACTGGATCAGCACATCGCACCAATCCCGCCAATAGCGGTTGTCGATGTGACCCTGCATCCGGCGCAGGGCTTTTACGATGTCCGAGTCAATAAGCTGCGTTTCGGCGTAAAACTGCCGGAACACGCCGTCAAGCGGAGCGGGTAGCAGGTGCAGGTTATTTTCCACCGCACCAATCAGGTCGCCGCCCGCCACATATGCGTTGGTTACGGTTCCCATCGCACTCTCCAGCTTCTCGTTCAGATTTCGGATATAATCGCCGGTGCGAACACGGATGACGATCAGCGGCGAGAAACCCAGGCCAACCGCCAGCACCAGCCCGGCGAGAACGTTATCCAGCGCGAGGCCGATCAGCAGTCCCACGATTGCCAGTATGACAGCCGCCCATTTGTAAGCGTCAATATGCTCGTTCATGCCTGCCGCTGTAAGCATTTCTTTGGCGTTGTCCACCGTAGCGGCCAGTCTTCCCTTCGGTTTTCCGGTAATGCGCCGTATCTTGTTTGTTCGTTCCCGCCGTCGCTGGAACGGTTTTGTGAACGGTCGCGCCATATCCGAAGGATGGACGCCCAGCAACAAAAAGAGCCCCGCTATGATCAGCAAGGCGCACAATATCTGAATCATGATATCACCACCTTAAACCGGCCCACGGAAGCAGCAGACGCGCCGTTTTCCAGCAGGGTCATGGCCAAACTATCAGATATACTGCCCATCTGAACGAATTGTCCATCCTCAAACCGGAACAGCGTGCGCGCCTGTACCACGCCGTCCCGAACGCCCGTGGCTTCCACGATCTCCATGATACGGCGCGTACCATCCGGGAACTGGCGCTTAAATACCATGATGGGAAACGCTTCGGCCACGAAGCCCATGAGAATGTTGGTGGAAATATTGGTGCCCGACATCTGGCACATGGAGAGGATTCGCCCATACGCTTTTCTAGCGGAATTGGCATGCAGGCTGGTCACAACGACATGTCCGGTACGGGCCGCCTCCTGTGCGGTCATGGCCTCCGCGCCGCGCATCTCGGCCACGGCAATGATGTCCGGGCTAAAGCGCATGGCCTTTCTTAAAAGATCATTCATGTCCACATCGGCATTTGGCAGGTCTGACGGACGGATGCAGGTGTGAATAACGCGGTTTTGCGCGTTCCCCTGATCGTCCGTGCTGAACAAATCCAACTCGCGCGTTTCCTCTATGGTGTAGATTCGTTTGGATGTGTCAGCGGCTCCCAGCAGATAAGATATATCTGTGGTCTTGCCGCTGCCGGTCTTGCCCGCCAGTCCCACGGACACGCCATGGTTGACGCAAAGCGAGAGGAAATCCAGCATCTCCGGCGTGGCCGTCTGCCACTGCACAAGCTGCTGCTTCGTGACCTTTGCCATGCGCTGGCGGCGAATACTGAATACTGCACCGCTGCGCCGGTCGGTGACAGGCGGAATCATGGCCGATATGCGGATGCCCTGGGTGATATAGCTGTCTACAATGGGGTTCGTGCCATCCAGCACCAGACCGCCCAGACGCACCATTTTGCGCAGGGTGTCCTCGGCATGCTGGGGCGAAAGAAAACGCTCAGGGGCTTTATGCCAGCCGGAGCGCGTGACGATCTCAATGTCCCGCCAGCTATTGCCGTTGATTTCCTCGATGTCGGGATCGGCAATGTATTTATCCAGAAAGCCGAAGCCCGCCATGTCGCCGTACAGCTTGTCGGCCAATTGCTGCGCAGTCATTCCATCTACGCGGAGTTGATGCACGGTCACGTATTCGCCAATCAGCCGCTTGACGGCCTCCGACGCGGATTTTTCTGTAACGCTTCGGGCAAGCATTTCCGCGTGATCCTTTGAAATGTCAGTGCGCACCCGCTCCAGTACGGCTTCGTATGCGTCCTTTTCCTGAGTGACGGCCTGCTGTTTTTCATAGGCCAGTTCCCGAAGTGTCCGGCTCATGCTTTCACCTCCCGCAGCATTCTGAATATTTTTTGAACCTGCTTGGCATACCGCGTTGCGGCCGGCTTCGTGCCAGTATCCACACCATCCTGCCGGAATTCCCTTACATACGGCAGCGCCGCAATGAACCGCATATCCGCCGCATTCTCCACAACGGACAGATCATGCTGTCTGTCCGCCATAGCCGCAACGGGCAGCACGCGGCCTGCCGCATTCATGGCTTCAAGGAAGGGTTTAACGGCGTTGAACCAGCACACTCCCTGCACGTTCGGCGTGATGGGGATAATGATCTTACCCACGCCGGACAGCGCGACAGGCACGAACGGATCAATCCGCTGCCCCGACAGGTCAAGGATGACCGTATCCGCCAGCGCCGCGCAGCGTTGCACGAAGTCCTTCGCCGCATCGGTCGCGTCCAGCCCCAACTCGTAGGACAGATATTCGTCCTGAGCGGTCAGTCCCGCGTAAAAGAGCCGTTTCATTTTGGGGTGTTGGTGCAAATACCTGGCGGCGTCATCCGTGCCTATGCCCGATATGGCTTTGCCGAGTGATACTTCCGCATCGAACTTCTTCCCGTTTATTCTTGCGGGCAGTGTCGGCTGTGTCAGGTCGGTGTCGATGATGGCTGTGATTTCCTGCTTACAAAAAGTCCGTCCCAGCGCATCGGCCAGCGTGCTTTTGCCCGTACCGTCGCGCCCCCAAATGGCGATAATCATATCAATCCACCTCCGTTCCCACCAGTACGCTATCGGATACATATTCCGAAACCGCGTTTCCACGGGCGACGAACGCGAGATGAATAGCGCCTGCCTGCTCCAGCTCGGCCAGCTTCAGCGCTTGTTCCTCGGTAGCGTAGAAGGAGACGGTAACGGGCAGCGTATTTTTTGTGTCTTCATCCGGCTGTGCTTCTACGCTGGCGTCCGCGCCGGTACTCGTCGTGACCATGCACACCTCAATGTGGGCAAGCACCGGGGCGATATACGCGCCGGAGGTGGTTGTTTCCGTTGCTTCGCTCGGGTCCACGCCCAGCGTTTGATTGACGATGCCCTGCGGAATTGCGATGACGCTCACAATATCTCCGGGCAACAGACGCCCGGACACGCCGGAGGCCAGAGACGGCAGGGTGACGGATATCACCATTTTGCCTTTATCAGTACCTGCCGAAAAAAGATTTGTTCCCGCGAGCGTGGCGGTCAGCTTTTCGGTCGTAAGGTAATCCCCGGCGTACAGGTCAGCCACTGCGTATTTTCCGACAGCCGCCAATGGTTCGCTCATGTCGTTCTCAACAAGATTTTTCGGTACACCCACTGCCTCCAACATATCGGCGGTGAGCTGCGTCCCTTCGCTTACGGTCTGTGTCATGCGCAGGACGCTCACTGTCTCGCTTTTTCCGCTTCCCGTCAGCGCAGGCAGCGCGACAAAAGCAAAAAGCAGTGCCAGTACAATGCACAAGATCCCAATAACAAATCTGTTTCTTAATATCTTCATGCTCTGAAATACCTCCTAAGTTCTTTTTTAATTTCTTTTTCGGCTGGTACGGCAGGTTTTCAAGGGGTGGGGTGTGGGGAGGGGAACGCTGGACTACAAACCAGTCTAAAAATGGGGAGACTTCTCCCTTGCCGGAAAAATCAGCGTTCCATATCCCGCTGCCGCTTGCGATACAACTCCAATGCCTTGATAATGGTATCCTCAATCTTCTGAGCGGGCGTCCCCGGTGGGAAATACTTGCTGATACGCTCTCTGGGCATTTTGAATTGTTCCTTCTGATTGGGCTTTTCCTCGGATAGGATGGAGAGGATCACGTCCTCGTTCAATCGGCCTTCCTGCAAAAACTGCTTCATTTTGATGGCCTGAGCCAGTGACGGAGTGCAGTCCTCGCTCTCCATGGTGTCAAACAGAGCTTTCTGCTGCTCTCTCGGCAGGTAGGACAGCTCCACGGCGGGCCGGAAAGCAATTTTATTCTCGTCAACCATGTCCAGAATGGGCGTTTCCAGCTCGGTCAGGCGGACATATCGTCGTACTTGATCTTGGCTTTCGCCAACAACCGCGCCGACAAGTTCGCGTGATGTTTTTCTTTCAGACTTCTGTGCCACTGGCACAGAAGTTAAATCCGTCCGTTGTCCCTGTCGTTTCATGGCTTCCAGCTTCATCTTATACGCGAACGCCTTTTCAGAGGGCAGGATGCGTTCGCGCTGCAAGTTGCTATCCACCATGATGATCGTGGCTTCATCGTCGGTCAGGCTGCGGACGATACAAGGGATAGTTTCAACACCCGCAAGCTCACTTGCCGTCTTGCGCCGGTGTCCGGCCACCATTTCATATCCGCCGCCTTCCTTGGGGCGTACAAGGGCGGGAACCAGCACGCCGTATTCCTTGACGCTCTGCGCCATTTCCTGCATGGCATCATCCATCCGCACCTTAAAGGGATGGTTGGGAAAGCCGCTGATTTCGGCAAGCGGTATCTGCATGACCTTCTCGCGTTGTGCGTCGTCGCGTTCCTCTTGCGTGGAGAACAGGTCATCTACTGAGGGCAGGTTTAGCTTTAGTTCTTTCGCCACCAGAATCCACCTCCTTTGCAAACGCGGCATACGCCTGAGCCACCTTACCGTTTTTATCGTAGGCAAAGATACTCTTGCCTGCGGCTGTGGTTTCAGCGGCCTTAACGCCGATGGGTATTTCCGCTTTGAAAATCCTCAGCACACTTCCGTAGCCCTGTCTGAGCGTGTCCGCCGTGGTACGGGCAATGTTGGTACGCATATCCGTCAGCGTGAGCAAGATGCCCTCCACCTTCAGATGAGGATTGATTTGCTTTCGCACCTTGCCAATGGTGCGCATGAGCTGCGTCATGCCCTTGGCGGGGAGGTAGTGGGCCTGAACGGGAATGATAACGCTGTCCGCCGCCGCCAGCGCGTTGATGGTTATCATCCCGAGCGACGGCATACAGTCAATGAGGACATAATCGTAATCGCGCTTGATGTCCTCAAGGTAGGTGCGTAGCGTAAATTCCCGGCTCATGGCGTTGACCAGCGTCATTTCCATGGCCGAAAGCTCGATGCCCGACGGGATGAGGTCAATGCCTTCGTCGTGGTGCAGTACGCCTTCCTTTAGGGCGATGGGTTCGTCGTTCATGACCTTTTCCATGAGGTCGGCAAGCGTGACGGGCAGATTGTCCTGATCCGGCCAGCCGAGAGAGGTAGTCAGATCGGCCTGGGGGTCTGCGTCCACCAGCAACACCTTTTTCCCCAGCATGGCAAGGCCGATGCCGAGATTCGCCGCCGTGGTGGTCTTTCCGACACCACCCTTTTGATTGGCAATGGCGACCACCTTGGTTTCCGACATTGCGGGTTTCCTCCTTTTATATTGATTTAGCCGCCCACGGTGAAGCGGACGGCTATGTAACGGAGTAAATATAAAAAGCCGCCTATCCTCAAAAGAGAACAGACGGCCTATGTGTGAAGGGGCTTATGCGACTTTGATTCTTTTCTTTCGAGCGTTCATAACCTTAGCCAGAACCTCGTTCACCACATCCGGGCAGTAGCCCTTTTCCCGAATCAGCTTATTGCGGTAGTCGTTCAGGCTATGTACAACAATCTGCCATTCAGCTTCGCTCAAATAGATTCTTGTTTTTTTATTCCTCATGGCGTATCCCTCCTACTAAAGCTTATCTTTGCCTTCATTGTGTAACGGAAAAATGCGCCATGCAAGTCTACAAATTTTCACGTATGATATTTTATTGGATATATAAATTTCGTAAGTTAATGTTGATTTTGTGAACATGGCACCAATGGCAGGTGGAATACCCGATAGACAGGAATATGGGCTTGTCTGCCGCAGCAGCTTTTTCGAATGCCTCCACGCTCCAAGGGAACCAATCCACTGGGTTGTGGGCATGTTGAAGGAGATATGGTGAGGTCTCGCGAGCTAATCTATTTGAATATTCATAATAGGACATGAAAATCACCCCAAATTCAGTTTATCATGACTAGCATGCCCATTTACATGATTTGTATATAACAGTATTATAAGAGCCGCTTTATTTCCTCCAAAAACTTGAGTACTCTGCCTTATCGGCTATATTAAACTCAATCATCCTTGCCAGCAGCGAATAATCCACCGGGCTGTCCCACGGAATACGTACCAGTTCCTTGCTGTAATCATAGCCGGACTGCGTAATTTCATCGGAAAAGCGCTCGATAACCGCTCTTTCTGGGGCTACGGCCAGATGATGCTTTGCTACGCTGAAGCTGATTATAAAAGTACCATGGTCCGTGAACATGGGCTGGTTCCATGCTATCCTGGGTGCCAGATTCGGGAATCTCTCCATTACCCAAACCAATATTTTCTCCGTCTGATCACGGTGCTTCGGGTTTATCCTTGCCAGATACTCTTCGAAAACATCCATTCTGTCCCCTCCTGTAACGGCTTATAAATGTTACACAGCTATGCTAGCATAAGTATACCATGATTTGCTTGCTGTTAAAACAGGAAGCGATACTCGGAACACTGCTCAGGTATCGTTACGCGCGACAGGCAGCGCCGGATTCTTTCCGGGTCCCAATGAACCATTCCACGGGCAGGCATGTTGAAGGAGGTAGGGCGAGGTTACGTTGATAAATTTCGCTTATGTCAAATGCACTGGTAGCCCTCCGCCTTCATATAGGGTGGGCCGATAACACACAATCCATAGCAATAACCGTGTACTGTAACCAGTTTTTGCGTTGTTTCACAATCTATTTTAAATGAACTATGCAGGTGGTGTCATCATGTTTGAGACAAACGCCCAAAACAGGTCCGGATATTCTGGCGGATTGACCGATGTGCGTGGAATACTTGTGGGCAGCACGGAAGATACGGGCGGACGGACGGGCTGCACGGTCGTGCTTTGCCCTGAAGGAGCGGTGGGCGGCGTTTTTGTAGGCGGAGGCAGCCCCGGCACGCAAAACACGGACATTCTTCGTGCGGGAGAATCGGAGTATACGGTGTAAGGTGTGTTGCTGACGGGCGGCAGCTTCTTCGGACTGCCGGCAACGGGCGGCGTGATGCGCTGGATCGTTGAGAAACGCCTCGATGATGTGCCGTTAGTGCCGGCGGCAGTCATTTTTGACCTGCCCTATGCCGAAGGCTCACCTCCCCCCACCGCAGAGCTGGCCTATGCGGCCTGCCAGTCCGCACGATCCGGTCCCGTCCCTGAGGGAAATGTAGGCGCGGGAGCTGGCGCGACAATCGGCAAGATATACGGGCGACCGATGAAAGGCGGCGTCGGTACCGCTTCACTGCATATCCCCGGCGGCCCGACGGTATCGGCGCTGGCGGTGGTCAACGCGCTGGGCGATATTTGGGATAATGGGCGCATCGTGGTTGGAGCATTGCGGCAGGATGGCACTTTTGTTAACCAGACTCAAGCCATGCTGAACGGCGTGCCGTCGCCGCTATATTATCGAAGCACAACGATTGCAGTCATCGCCACCTCGGAACGCCTCAGCAAAGCCGAAGCCAACCGCGTGGCAAGGCTGGCCGACGACGGAATGGCGCGGGCCATATCCCCCAACCACACCCAGTGGGATGGCGACACGGTATTCTGCCTGGCTCTGGGCACCACGACCAGCAATATGAACCGGGATGCCGTCGTCACCATCGTCGGTACTGCGGCAGCGACCGTATTGGAGCAAGCCATCATCCGGGGCGCTCTGGCAGCACAGCCCAACGCATTATAGCGTGTCAAAACCGGGGGCGGCTGGCAGCGCCGGGTGTTGTCCAGCCCTTTCTTCCTGAGCAAACTCCGTCATGCAATTCCAGTAACGCTTGGGCATATGGCTCATACGGCAGCGCGGGTTATGGCGCTCCTTGATCTCTATTGTTTTGTAGAACAGCCGCCACAACCCGCGAAACTTCAACTCCTCCTCGTCGGGCTTCGGCTGCTCGAACGCCTCCGCCGCGCAGATGTGAACCTTATGGTCTTGATGCAGCAGCACCATGCCGTGCGTCTTGTCGTATATCAGGAAACGTTCGCCGGGATACCGCTCGGCAAAGGGTCTCGCGAGCAGCGGCAATACGATGTTCTTGGGCTCAATCTGAGCCGTCAGCACGCCGCTTGTCTCCGAGAAGCGGATAAACCCCTGAAACAGATGCGCTTCGTGGTTGAGATGGCGGACGGCGACAGTGAGCGCGTGCACCGTTTCGTCTGTCAGGCGGTTCAGCACCGATTTCCCATGCCGGTAACCCAAGCGCAGAAACTTCAGTATGAGCAGTTCCTTGCCCGGCAGATTGGTGAGGAACGCATGGCGCACAAAGTCCAGCACGGCATACCCCATCTTGTGCGGAATGGATTTTTGCACTCTTTCGGCGCGGTCTGCCCGTGTCTCTATCATTCTCGTGTTTAGCAGCAGCGGCAGCTCGTCTTCCGGCAACACGTCTGCGGGCATCTCGTTCTTCTCATAGCTTTCAAACACGCAGCACAGCAGGCCCTCGAAGCTGCCATCGTAGCAGTACACCACCATCGAGGTCTGCGGTTCTGCACTTTTCTTCTGCATCATAGCTCTCCCGTCAGGCATTTCTGCAGCTCCTCCCGTGCAAGCGAAGGATGTTCGAAAAGCGACAGCTGCCTCGGCCTTCCCGTTTCGTTGCAGGTCAGCGCCGTTTCCATACGCCCCCGCATCTGCTCGGACAGCAGCGCAGCGAGCAGTACGTCCTGCGCCGTATCCAGCCCATCCGGGCTCTTTCCGGAACAGGTGATAAAATATTGTGCTCGTTTTAATACGACGCCCAGCTTTTTGAGCCCCACAACATCCAGCCTGCCCGTACGCCGCGCCACGATGATCCGCTGCGCGCTGCGCACCCCTATGCCCGGCACGCGCAGCAGCGTTTCATAGGATGCGCGATTAACCTCCACGGGAAACTGCTCTGGATGACGAAGTGCCCAGTTGCATTTGGGGTCCAGATACGGGTTAAAGTTGGGCTGATGCTCGTCCAGCAGCTCCGCCGCCGAAAAGCCGTAAAACCGCAGCAGCCAGTCCGCCTGATACAGCCGGTGCTCGCGCAGCAGCGGCGGTTTGGTATCCAGAGACGGCAGCAGCGAGCTCTCCACTGTAGGTATATAAGCGGAAAAGAACACGCGTTTGAGCTTGTAGCGCGAATAAAGCCCTTCCGTCAGGTTCAGTATCTTCAGGTCGTTCTCCCCCGTCGCGCCCACGATCATCTGCGTGCTCTGTCCCGCCGGTACAAAGCGCGGCGAGCTTCTGATCAGCGCGCGCTCTTCCTTGTTCTCCGTTATGCGGTTTGTGATAAACCCCATCGGCGCCAGTATTGACTGCATGTTCTTGTCGGGAGCCAGACGGCGCAGACTGGTCTTGGAGGGCAGCTCAATGTTGACGCTCATGCGGTCAGCCAGCGTGCCCAGCCGCGACAATAGTGCCGGATCCGCGCCGGGTATGGCTTTGACATGGATATAGCCGCAGAAGCGATACTCGTCGCGCAGTATGCGCAACGTCTGTATCATGCGTTCCGTGGTGTGGTCCGGGCTTTTGATCACACCCGAGCTTAAGAAAAGCCCTTCAATATAGTTGCGGCGGTAAAATGCAATGGTCAGGTCAGCCAGCTCATGGGGTTCAAACGTTGCCCGGGCCGTGTCGTGAGAGCGCCGGTTGACACAATAAGCGCAATCGTAAGCGCAGGCGTTGCTCATCAGCA